>NZ_WBYI01000004.1:0-247147 GCF_013282965.1 Marinobacterium sp. xm-a-152
AAGTATGCAGAATCCATTGGGGCTAGAAGAAAGAGATCTTCATCAAAAGCCGGATATATGACTGCAGCTCACCTTAACCATTGGTACTTTTATCTTGCATAACGCGGGACGGACCATATATGACCTTTGGTCTGAAACCACTCTTCAATTAAACACCAATCTATCGCGGCCTTTGCAAGACCGCTCCAACTTCAAAATCAAAATGCCGAACTCGATCGGACGTGGACGATTGGCACGAGATTCGAATCTGGCACCCCGTTCCCCGTCCGACTGAGAACGAGCACGGTGCTCTTTTTCGTTAAGACGTTGAAAGGATCGAGCCCCGGATGGGCGAGAGTTTCAGCGCCTGCACGGAGCAGGCTCTGAAATGTGCCTTTCGATGTTAGAAAAAGAGTATCGCGCGCAGTGTGCCGAAGGCCGAAGGAGCGGGGTGTGTTTTCTTGCTTCTTCTTTGCTCACACAAAGAAGAAGGCTAGCCGACGCAGTCGGATAGACAGCTTTTGATCTTAAAAAAACAGAGAGAAAAGAGTGGTGGGCCCAGCAGGATGCGAATAACACCCTTAACCTATTGATATAAATATTATTATATAATTTGTTATTCAATATATACCGCAAAAAATACCGTGTATTTATTTTTCCATTAAGTGCGAAAGAAGATCAGTTAACTCTCTAATATCTGAGCAACTAGCCCCTCCCTTAAGTGCATTCATACAAGTAATCGACTTACCCTCTTCAGTCTTCGGACCTGTCGACTTCAACCAAGGTTTCCATTCTTTGATCCGCTCTGCCTGTTCTGCTCGGGCTTTGTCTGTCCATCTCATGAATGTCACCTGTGTTTAGTTCGTTTTCTAGGTTTTTTTCTGAATAGTTAATCTGTTGATTGGTAGCCACATTTGCCGTGTCAGTGCGGATGTAGTTATTAGCTACTTTAGGGTGGGTAAGTTCGTTTATGGTACTAGCGGTCCGGCGAGTATTGTTTTGAACCTTCAGAGCCATGTCCATTAGCGCCAGCATTCGCTCTGGAGTGTTTTGATTAACGGCAAGTTGCATCGTACGTGTAAACAATACATCAAGAAGGTGTACTTGAGATGCTAACTTATCTACAAGTGGCTGGCTGTCGCCCAAATTAAGTTGTTGAGCCATTCTGCGAGCTTGTTTTGCGAATTCAGTCACATCAAGAGTAGTGCTATCTTCTGTGCTGAAGAGCTCTTCAGAGAGCTTTGCAGAGACGAAGACACTACCCTCGCCGGCGATTATAGATTGTTCGAGCTTTGAATTCTTGGATCCCATGACTGTGCATCAATAACTGTTTAAATATACAGTTAATGATAACATGAATGGGTACCAACCAAACACATTCAGCGTCTGTTACCGGCACACTCCGGACCCTAGCCTCAAAACGGTGAATAGTTGCAAAGTGTAAACAGCGACCCAAAGGCTACTGAAGAGAATCCTCAGAAGCGGACGTTAGCCAAACTAACGAACGTAGAGTGACAAGTGACTGCAAGTATCGGGATTAGTATTTAGCCTCTCGGAATTGAAGGCTGTGCTTTACCCTCTGGAACCGCGTGAACAAGTGAACCCAATAACTCTGTGAATGACTGCGCAATACCAGACATTAGCTTCCAATTTTCTCAGAGCTGATAAGCGCACATTGCAGCACTTACACGATCTGATAGATTTCCCTGAAGCCGACATTTGCAGAGAGATCCTATTCCTACTCTCATCTCAGGAAAACCCGAAGAATTCTGCCCTCAAACGGGAGGCTGCCTCAAACCCGGTCAACCATTGAACGACAGACCCAACGGTTTGGCGACACCTGCGGGTATTCTAGAACTGAGAATTACGGGAAGGCTGTAAAGCTTAGATTTTGACAAGAACACTGCACCAACACTCTCGCACTCTCGTTTGATGGCTTCGTTGTCATCATCACTCAAAATCACTACGAGCGGTATTTTCAGATCAAAGCGAATGAGTCTTGAACAGAACTCTATGGCCGTTTCGTCTATTAACCAGTAATCGACTACTAAAACTTCGGTATTTAAGTACCTCATCAACAGAGCAAACGCCTGTGATGCTCGCTCGCAGGCAGGCATGCGCTTTAAAGCCCGACATATTCAGTAAGTGCTCAATCATGGCACAACTCGTATCGTTTTTATCAAGTATCAAGACGGTGGTCATGCGGAAAGCCGAGCAAGGTTAAGCAATAGAATCATAGTAGTCGCAAACGTACCATTAAATCGTGTACTTTTTATGACTCCTAACCCATCAGGACAACCAAGACTAGTCGCGCCACTCCTGACGAATTCGCTTCAATTTCTCCTTCCATGCATCTGCATCGCCATACTCGAAAAAATTGTCAGAACGCTGATGCCAGCCTCTTGGACGTCTAGCGTGCTTTATCGGACACCAAAACTGCTCAGTTCTAGCGGTGATCTCGCGACCATAAGCCATTACCCCATTTCCGTAGCCACAATAAACGCAGTTTAACTTCTCGATCGTATTCAGGTATTGTAATAGGTGACGGTCGAACACAAAGTACTTCGCACGCTTCACGCGTGGTATTCCGTATAGTCGAAAGCAGATCTGTTGGTAGATGGTTAACGAAAGATCGAGCAATGCGATCGGGACGACCATGCCATAAATGATTGGTGCTGAGAGTATGTAACTTAATTTTGCTTCGCGAAGATATTGCCATGATCCAACTCGGTAACGACGCTGAAGGTCTGCAAAGGCCTCTTCAAACTTAACCTTACCTCGCTCAAAGGTGTAGTGAAATCGTTGTTTGTGCTCTTCGAGAAGCCGGTCGACCTCTTCCGAAACATCGTTTTCAGCTTTGCGAAGTCGTTCAAGCAGTTCGTCTAACCTTGAATCTTTTGCCACCAACAACGTCTCCTGTCATAAAAACCTGATTAGTTCTTTTTATCTAACACAACTCAGCATTTCGGCGCAAAGACCACAACAGAATGCCCCTTCAGTTGAGTGAGGCTAGGGAACCTACGATCAAGTATCCAGTTTTCGGTAATCAGATCTTTTAGCCACCATTTTCGCTGGATTTGAGCCAGAACTCCCCTAAATTTCACTGTCTGGAAGCTGATTGGCAGATTCCAGACGGATTTGCCCTGCTATCGAGCCCGTAACATCTGATCTACACGCACAATGTTCGCCAGAGTAAACAGCATCGCCAACTTACCATCATTCTTGTGTAGGCCTCGGTAGCGAGCTTTTACAAAACCAAACTGGAATTTGATGATCCGAAACGGATGTTCAACTTTAGCCCGTATGCTGGCTTTCAGATATTCAGTGCGGATCTTTTCTTTGTTTATCCTTGGGTGTTTTTTCCAGGCACGGATCTTCCCAGGCTGTTCAGCGACATGCCAGTCAGCCTTCCCAGATTTCAGACTTTCGCGCTTATGAGCACCGCGATAGCCAGAGTCTGCAAAGACAAACGATTCCTCGCCATGAAGAAGGGTATCGGCATGATTCAAATCGTGCTCGTTTGCCGATGTTGTTGTGAGGCTGTGAGTTAATCCAGTACGAGCGTCCACTCCAATATGCGCTTTGAGTCCAAAGTGCCATTGATTACCCTTCTTCGTTTGGTGCATCTCTGGATCACGATCTCTTGATTTATTCTTAGTTGATGTTGGAGCCTCGATAATTGTGGCGTCAACCAAGGTGCCTTCTTTCAGGAGAACTCCTGCTTCAACTAACCACTGGTTAACTTCGGCGAATAGCTTTCGTGCCAGACCCTTGCGCTCCAGCAAATGTCGAAAGTTCATAATCGTAGTATGGTCAGGAATCGTCTTATCTAGCGATAGTCCTGAAAACTGGCGCATAGAGGCTATCTCATAGAGGACATCCTCCATGGCAGGATCGCTTAGGTTGTACCAATGTTGCATGCAATGGATCCGCAGCATCGTCGATAGCGGATAGGGTCTGCGACTATTGCCAGCTTTAGGATAGTGCGGCTCTATGATCGATTCCAAACGAGCCCATGGAATCAACTTATCCATTCGCCCTAAAAAGACCTCTTTCCGAGTCTTGCGGCGTTTTTGATTGAACTCGCTATCAGCAAAGGTGAGTTGGTGATCCATTGGATGATCCGATCAGGAGAAAGACGTGGATTCTCTCAGGCAGTAGGACTTATTCGCAACATCCATAGCTGTATACCCAACGTAAACACCAACCATTATTTTCGGTAACTCACCCGATAGAAAATACTGTAAAACACAGGTACTGCTATCAATGTCAGTACTGTAGCGAACGCTAGTCCCCCCATTATCGTTACCGACATATCCGCAAAAAACGCATCAGACAGCAATGGCGCCATACCCAAAATAGTGGTTATTGCTGCTAACGCTACAGGTCGTAACCTTGATGCACTTGCCGTTAGAATGGCAGTATTCGGCGCGCGTCCTTCAGCGATTTGCAGATCTATCTCTTCTAACAGCACGATGGCGTTTTTGATCAACATGCCAAATAAGCTCAAGAAACCTAGCAAGGACATAAAGCCAAACGGCATATCAGTAGCAAGCAGCCCGCTAACAACACCAACAGCTGCCATCGGCACGATTAACCAAATAATCAATGGCTGTCGTACTCGACCAAACAACAACACTGAAATCAGTAGCATGACCAAAAAGCCAACCGGAAGACCAGTACCCAACGCTTGTTGAGCATCTCGAGAGGACTCGTATTCGCCGCCCCACTCCAGTGAATACCCATCTGGTAATGGAATCGCCTCAATGCGCGGTTGAATACGTGTAAATGCCTTTCCTGCGGTTTCATTAAAACCCGGCTCTGCCAACACTGTTATCGTTCTTAATCGATTACGACGGTGAATTTGCGTTTCTTCGTTAACCAGTTCTAGCCCCTCTGACACTTGATAGAAGGGTATATATTCTCGCTGGCCTGAGCTCCATACCTGGCTATTCTCTATTGCATCGACCTCTGGCACATTGAGTCCTGCCATTTTTGCACGAATAGAGTAGCTGTAGTCACCGTCTTGTAAACGCCCCAGCTCAACACCAATAGATGCATATTGAATGGCTTGAGTAAAATCTGTGCGCGAAACACCTGCAATCCCAGCATTAAACGCATCGAAATGCGCATTCAGCGCCATTCCTTTTTCTCGCCAGTTATGACGAATATCGCGGATCTGCCCATCTTGCAACATGACGGCTTCGGCCTTAGCAGCCAACTCTCTTAGCACCTCAGTGTTAGGGCCTGAAAAACGAGCGGCTATCTTAGCGCCGCCACCCGGTCCAAATTGCATCCGCTCGGTATAAAAATGCGCATCCAAATCAACATTAGGCAAACGAGCAGATAAGTCCTCTATTAAAGCGTCAATCTGATCACGTGACTCCATCCTGACGAGGAAGAAACCGTAGCTTTCATTGGGCTGCTGCGGACCATAAGTAAGTGTAAAACGATCAGCACCACGACCAATGAAACTAGTTACCGACACAACATGTTCACTGTTAAGAATTAGAGATTCAGCTTTTGCCACAATATCTGCAGTTTGTCTTATGTCCTGAGATTGTGGGCCCCAGTAATGTACAAAAAACAGTGGTGCATTGGATGCTGGGAAGAAGCCTTGCTTAACCATACCAAAGCCGGCATAAGCCACCAAAGTAATCGCCAGCAGTACTGCAACGGTGATCCAACGTAATTTCAGCGCTGCCGTGAGCACCTTTAAATACCCTGTATATACGATGCCATTACTGGTATCAGACTCTTCTTCAGTGCCTACTTTGTAGAAGTACTTACCAAATAACGGCACAACGGTCGCCGCAAGCACCCAGCTTAGTAGCAAAGAAACCATAACAACGGCAAACAATGAATACAAAAACTCACCTGTTGCATCATCTGACAATCCGATGCCGGAGAACGCCGCAATGCCGATAACCGTAGCGCCAAGCAATGGCCACTGAGTTCGCTTGACGATAAAGCTAGCAGCTTCAATCGCAGACTTACCCTGACGCATACGTAGCATCATACCTTCTGCCACTACAATCGCATTGTCGACTAACATGCCCATGGCGATAACCATTGCGCCTAATGAAATCCGCTCAAGCTGCAAACCCATTAACCACATCAGCAACACGGTGCCCATAACTGTAATAAGTAATACAGAACCCACTACCATGCCGCTACGCCAACCCATAAATGCCATTAAGGTGAGTGTTACCACAGTAACTGACAAAATGAGGTTGTTAATAAAACCTTGTACCGATTCGTCTACCAGTGCAGCTTGATCATATATGGGGGCCAATGTGATACCGGCCGGCAGTTCACTGAGTAATTGCTCAACTTTGGCGTTTACACGCTCACCAACTTCTACAATATTGACATCATTCAAAGCTGACACGGCCAACGTAATCGCTTCATGTCCTTGGTATCGGATCAGCACCGGTTGAATGTCGAGAGGCTCAAAACGCAATTCAGCGACATCTCGAATTTTAATAGAACGGCTGGTACCAGGGACTACCAAAGACAAGTTATATATCTCATCTAATCGATCGACCGGATTTTCGACCAACAAGCGCACTTTTTGCCCTTCAACCTGAATACGTCCGCCATTAAACGGTTTTAGGTTGTCAGCCAATAGATTGGTCAAGTCAGGAAAAGAAATGCCAAAACCGGCCAACTCAAACGGGTTAATATAGGCAACTAGCTGTTCTTGACGCACGCCACTTACCTGAACCTTCGCAACCCCTTCAGTCACTAACAGTTCTCGCCTGATTATGCGAGCAAACTCACGCAATTCATTTGGCGAGAACTCTGGCGCACTTAGCGCGTAATAAATGCCATAAACATCGCCAAAATCATCATACACATTGGGGGTTTGCGCACCGACCGGTAGGTTCTTCTCGACATCACGTAGGCGTTTCCTCAATTCATCCCAGATCTGCGGAAGCACATCCGAATCGAAAGTAGACTTCACCTCTACAGTGATTTCCGATACCCCTGGTTTAGAAATTGCCTCCAATTGATGCAATTGCGACATTTGCTGAATCGCGATTTCGAGTGGCTCGGTGATTTCATGCTCAACCTTTTCCGCACTGGCTCCCGGAAATTGCGTTACCACTTGGACTTGTTTGATGGTAAATGCGGGGTCTTCCAAGCGCCCAATTGAGCCGAGTGCAAATATCCCTCCCACTAACAAAACCAAAATCATTAGCCAGACATTAACCGGATTTTTAATAGAGTAGCGCGCGATATCCATGCGATTACTCCGCCATGTAGGGTTTTACAATCAGACCATCGCGCATTTTGGCGCCACCTGCAGCAACTACACGCTCACCTAGCGCTATTTCACCATTCACTAATGCGTAACTTCCCTCAATCTGCAGCACATTGATGTTCACGCGGTTAACTGTGGAATCTGCATCGTTATAACGCCACACATGAAATCCTTCGGTATCGTTGCCCTGAAGCGCCGTAAATGGAACTAATACGCCGGTATCAACTGTTTTATTGCCTAATGTCACTTTAACAACTGCTCTTGCTCCGGGTGTTAAGCTGCTATCGCGTCCATCGGCTGCAAACACCACCTTATATGTTTGCGTTATTGGATCAGGTTGCGTAGCGTGTTCAACATATTGCAGCACATATTGCTTGTGCGGAGCAGAAACAATGCTCGCACTCGCCTCAACGGGAGAGCCTTTTTGATAGCTGCTGAGTAAACGTTCCGGTACATTAATATTGAAATAAAAGCGCGATACATCTTGTACTTTAGCGACGGTTTCACCCGCGCGGACATAGCTATTATTTTCAACAATGCGCTCAGATACCTGTGCATCAAAAGGTGCCGTTAAAGTTGTATAACTCAGATCTTGTTGTGCCTTATCACGAGCGATAACCGCTAGCTCCCAAGCAGTTTTAGCATCGTCTAATTGAGCTTGAGACGACAACCCTTTCTCAAACGTAGACGTAGTTCGAGCTAAATCTCTTTTCGCTTGATCCAATCGCGCTGTGGTTTCACGTAATCGCTGTTCAAACGGCGTTGGATCGATTTGAGCTAAAATTTCACCTTGCTTGACAATAGTGCCCGTCAGCAGGTTCTCTTTAATTAATCTTCCCGAAACTTCAAAGCTCACTTCTAATGTTTTAACCGCTGACACTTCGGCGGGGAAGGCGCGTTCGGTTTGATTTGGATTACTGATCGTTTCAACCAGTTTGACTGCTTGCACCTGGGCTTGCTCAACCTCTGCCTTAGGTGCATCACTGCAGGCAGACAGCACCAGTAATGACGCCGAAAGCGCTAACGCAACGACTCCCTTGCATTTTGGTAAATATTGAAAACTCATTTTTGTTCCATTGCTTGTATCGCGTTATGTCTCATATCAAGTTGTGTAAATGGGTCTTATTTTCATCCCATAACATTCTGTGGCATCTGAATTTAACCAATCGTTCGCAAAGCACATTTATAGCTTGACCATCATCATCTTGTTGAAACTCTTTGACCCAGCGACCAATGATTTGCTGACTCACATCCAACATTCTGGCCACTTCTGTTCGTGTGTGACCTTGTTCTAGCACCAAGCTCACAGCATCCAATTTAAATTCTTTCGTATACCGCTTTCTTCCGGTCATTTACTTTCTCCAGCTAAGGTTTAATTATATACTTAACTGGACTGAAATTAGATCTCTCTGTTGGATTGGTTAAAGAATAATCCTCAGAAAATTCAATATTTTTCTGGATTTAAACGTCTGCTTCTAGGAATATTAGATATTTCTTAAGGACCGCTATGGGCCAGCACTCGTCGCTAAAGGGCTGGCTTTTATCGTCTGCTGAAGAGGTGGCGCCGTGGATTCTAACTGCACTACTTGAGCAAGAACTTCGCCGGACTATCTTCACGTCCAAATCGAAATCTAACTGATAGACCTCCGCGAGGTTGCGAGTATCTCAATTGAGATACATAATACTGTTACTACTTGGAGGATCAGTTATGGCTCACTCATCAATGTTACACGTTCGCGTCGACGACCAGCTGAAAACCGAAGCAACTGAAACTCTAGCTAACTTCGGATTGACCGTTTCCGACGCGGTAAGGATTTTGCTCACCAGAATTACTAAAGAAGGCGGCTTGCCAGCTGGGCTCACCTCAGATCCTGAAGCTCACGATGCCTGGTTTCGAGAAAAAGTGAATGAAGCTCTGCAAGATAATCGTCCTACCGTTGCCCATAAGGACGTAATGGATGAGGTTCAAGCAATGATCGACAGGAAACGTCGCGGTGCCTGAACTTGAATGGCTAGAGCCTGCCCGTGCCGATCTACTGTCGATAATCGAATACATTGCAGATGATAATCCTGATGCGGCCCAACGTGTAAAGGATGACATTGAATACAAAGTAACAAGATTACAAGACTTCCCCAGAATGGGGCGGCCTGGGCGGGTAGAAGGCACCCGAGAGTTAGTCATCTGGACAAATCATGTAGTCGTCTACGACGAAAACGCGATCTCTGTACGGATTCTGCGGGTATTGCACACCGCACAGCAATGGCCACCTTCTACCGAGTAATTTGTAGCTGACCAACGGTAACCCACTGCAGCTAAAAGGCCACTTTATTGAAGACGGATCTTTTTACACGTCAGTCTGCTCAGCTAAAACTAACGCATCGTCCAGCTCTACGCCCAGGTACCGCACAGTACTATCCAACTTGGAGTGTCCCAAAAGAAGCTGCACAGCACGCAGATCATGAGTCCGGCGGTAAATCAGCGTGGGCTTTGTTCTTCGCATTGTATGCGTCCCATAATCGCAGGGATCGAGTCCGACACTCGTGACCCACTTATCGACGATTCGTGCGTATTGGCGCGTAGAGATGGGCCGACCGCGGCTAATCCTACTCGGAAATAGAAAGTCATTACTGCCTAACCCTTTCTCATCGATCCATACACGAAGAGATTTACGCGTCTCCTCAGTGATCTCGAATTGCACCGGCCGCCCCGTTTTCTTTTGAACGACAATGGCTCTGCGCTGGATGGTGTTTCCGTGGCTAATATCCTTCACCCTCAGCCCGACCAAATCACAGCCTCTGAGCTTACTGTCTATCGCCAAGTTGAACATCGCCAAATCGCGGGTCTGTCCTGCGAGCTCAAGACGGATACGGATTCCCCATATCTCTTTAAGCTTCAGTGGGCGTTTCTGTCCGAGTAGTTTGCCTTTATTCCAGGGTACATTCTGATTTTCTTCACTCATTATTTTATCCTCGTAAGTATCACGAAGAAGTATTGATGAGCATTTCACCCCTTGCTGGCGAACGAGATCAATGGTCTGCTTTTGGGTGATTTGAATCAGTGAAACAATGCGTTTTTACTGAGCTGCAACTCAATCTCGAGAGAGTACTTAGGTCCGGTTTGGGTCGTTTTCTGCCTCCTGTTATGTACCGTTTTTATCACTCAGTCGCAGACGGAAAATGTGGCTCTACTAGCCCAATAAAAAATAGCCCAGAATACCTGGGCTTTGCATGTTGCTGAAATATTTTTCAGAACGGTACAGTAAAACTCGTTTCGTGTAGCTTATCTCTGTATTGTTTTTCTACAGCTTCTATAAGTTCGTCTTTACGACAGATCTCAAGATATGTGGGGTCTTCTATCACCAATTCATGTGCTATTAATGCTTCGGTCATTTCATATGAATCCTTTGCCATGCCATGGGGCTTTAAATAGAGAAAATTCATAATCTTATGATACAAGCGATCTCGATCTTCTTTTGCAACCTGTTCAAAAAAAGCTGTCATCTCTTCCTCATCTTTAAAACCAAGAAAGCCTGGGTCGTCTTCTCTAAAAATATTTGTATCAAATTGCTCACTGATAGCATTCAAAATTTTGTTAGGGTCATTACTATTGTAACGGGTTATTGTTCCTACATATTCCCCACCGAACACCCATAAATAGTTGCGACCATCGAATAAACATCTTGAAACGCCTATTACGCCGCCGTTACCCGCTATTTCGGTTATACCGAAAGTCTTGAGGCGACCATCAAAAAGCTCTTCCATAAGAACTGATTTCTCTAATCTAAAATCTGCTGACATCACTTTACTCCTTGGTATTTTATTAAACTTGTACTGAAGTCACGGCTGTATCTATGGCCGTACCCCTTACCCCTCTCCTTACAGAGGTAAGAGAATACATGTACAGCCTTTGAGTGAGTTTCAGGAAGCCCTCTGTGGACCATAGGAGTCGATTTAACCCAGTAGGTATGAGAGTGACCTCGTTCTTTGTGAAGCTCATCCCAGCGCCTGTATACACTGTCAGGTGAGCGAATGAGGTTACCGTTAAGCCAAACCACTAAGTGGTAGTGGTAGGCTTTAGACGTTTCCTTCTCACGCACCCATAGGTAAGCCACACGCTTGTGTCCTTTCCCGTGGAGCCAACCTTTCAAGCGCGCCAGCATGGTCACGAACTCTTTGTTATCGGCTTCGTATTTGGGACTGTGTGATTCAAGGCGTATTTGATACACCTTATTGTGATAGCTCAGCATAGCTTCCATCTGGCGTATTGCCGGATAGAGCATATCGGTCCGAATACCATCGGTGCCTTTACGGCCAACATTGATCGAGTATTCACCAAGATCAGTCGCAAAGGTGCCGTCGTAGGTTACCGAGCCTTTAGCTGGCTTTTTGATATGTGTTTTATTGGGTAGGGTAATACTCATATACCTAGCTCTCCTCTACTCCCAAACACTCCCAAAGAGTGGTTGGTTGTTGTCCTTGAGATGTAGGCTGAATACTTAGCAAACCTTTACCCTCATTAGGTTTAAGCGGTTGCGTTATAAAATCAAGAATACCCTTAGGCTTAAGTTCATTAGTCTGAAATTCACCGTAGAGAAGTTCGTCAGGATATTGATGAGGTAGATGGTTCATGCGACACCCTCCAAATCAATTTCTTGAATAAATTTAATGATGTCAGTTGAACGCCAGACAGTAATTCTAGAGGTCAGCTTGATTGGTTTGGGAAACTTGCCTTCTGCACACCCTGCCCACCATGTGGACTTGCTAACCGGTATGAGACTAAGCACTTGTTCAAGCCTTAATAGACTTGGTTCTGTTTGGATTAAATTGGTCATATCAGCTCCTTATTGGATAACCGATATGAAATTTTATGCACATCAAGAAGTATTACACGGATAAATAAAAGATTATTTTTCCGCTAGTTCTGTTCACTTGATCTCTGGTCTTCTAGCCATGCCCTATGTTGTCTTAAGAACGACTCGGGGTCCTTATCTGCCAATCCACGTTTGCCTAGATACTCTTCAGCCAGAACCACCATACTCTTTCGCTTATCCTTAGGTTTATGGCTCTCCATCTTGCAGAGTGTTTGAAAAAGATTGTGTTTATCATGTTTAGCAATCTGAGCAGAGTTATTACCTAGCTTAGGTATGCGTCTGTTAGCGAAAAATATTTCCTCCAACTCAATTTTCCCACCACCCGCGAAATAGAGTCTAAAGCAATCGTTGATAGCTATAATTATTTCAGGAGGTGGGTACTGACATCTTTCAACACATTTCATAAAAGCTAATAACGGGTTATCGGCAAACTTTTCATCGCTACGAAAATCATCCTCTAACTGAATTGACCTTTCTTCCACCATACTGCAGAAATGAGTTTGTTGAAGAAGGATTAATTCCCAAATCGGCTCCATTACTGAAAACGTTTTTTCATCGTTCAGAAGATCATGTCGAAGGGTTCTAACATAGTCCCAACTATTGCAGTCACTTAGATTCTTAATGTCTTTCATAAAGACTCCTTAGCTGAAGCCTTCAACCCATCTAAATAATCTGCCCAAACCTGCATCATTTCGGTTCGCTCCTCTATATATGAGGTCCTGTTGTAGGCTCGACCATTAGAGTCTCTCACTGTATGTGATAATTGTGCTTCGATTAGATCCAAACGGAATCTTAAAACCTCATCTAGAAGGGTTCTCGCTGTTGCTCTAAACCCATGCGGGGTAACTTCATGGTTTTCAAAACCCATGGATCTCAATGCTGTTCTAACTCCGTTCTCACTCAATGGCCTAGATCGCCCTCTTGCGCTCGGAAACACAAAAGATCCATTCCCAGTAATTGGGTGCAAATCTCTGAGTACCTTTTGAGCCTGAGATGGAAGCGGAACTATATGAGGGTGACGCAACTTCATCTTTGATGCAGGGATTTCCCATCGTGATGCCTGCCAATTAATCTCAGACCATTCCATCATCCGCATTTCACCAGGACGTTGAAACAACATAGGTGACAATTTCAAGGCCGCTTGAACAGATGGAGAACCCCAATAGTGATCAATAGAGAGCAGCAACTGCCCTAAACGCTTGGGGTCTGTTATTGCTGCCCGGTGAGTAACTGGCGCTTGCTTTAAAACTCCGGATAATACTGAGCATGGATCCAACTGGGCTCTACCCGTTAAGATTGCGTATTTAAAAATCTGGCTAATGGTTTGTTTCGCTCTGTGAGCCAAGTCAATTGATCGAGTTTCAACCACTCTCAAAAGGCTTAGTAGCTCGATTGCATTTATAGCGTCAATTCTGGACGACCCAATGACTGGAAGGATGTCTCGATCAAGTAATCTCTGGGTTCTTTTTCCGTGATCTATAGACTTATCAGACATGTGGTGCTGAAACCATTCAGCAGAGATGGAGGCAAAGGTATTAGAAGATGCAACTGCCTTTGAGAGATTTTCCACTTTTCTATTATGAAGAGGGTCTTCACCATATTTTAGAAGATGCTTTGCCTCTAAATGAGCTTCCCTAGCTTGAAGTAGAGACACCTCTGGATAGACGCCTAAAGCTAGGGTCTTACGTTTACCATTGAAGCTATAGTCGTACCGCCAATATTTCTGCCCTACTTGAGTTACTAGGAGATAAAGGGAGCCTCCATCTGATAACTTGTAACTTTTATCTTTCGGCTTGGCCGTTTTGATCGCTATGGCTGTTAACTTACCCATATCCACTCCAATTTACGGTACATGAATTATGAACAACCCTTACATACCGTAATTTATACCGTAATAATTTTAGGCTTTGTTTACATTTTATTGGACTAACATGGACGCACTATAAACAAAAAAGCCCGCATAATGCGAGCTCTAGGACAATATTGGATTACATCGGATTGTGAGATGGTGGGCCCAGCAGGACTTGAACCTGCGACCGATCGATTATGAGTCGAGCGCTCTAACCAACTGAGCTATGGGCCCTAAGAAGCGCGCCCATAATACCTAGCGGGCTTTATGGGCGCAATAACTTATAAATCAAAGATTTATTCGTCGATGAAACCGCGTAAGTGATCGGAACGACTTGGGTGACGAAGCTTGCGCAGTGCTTTCGCTTCGATCTGACGAATACGCTCACGCGTTACGTCGAACTGCTTACCAACCTCTTCTAGAGTGTGGTCAGTATTCATATCGATACCAAAGCGCATACGAAGTACTTTTGCTTCACGAGCAGTTAGACCCGCCAAGACAGCACGCGTCGACTCACGTAAACCTTCACCTGTCGCCGAATCAACAGGAGAGTGCATCGTTGTATCTTCAATAAAATCACCAAGACTCGAATCTTCGTCGTCACCGATTGGTGTCTCCATCGAAATCGGCTCTTTAGCGATCTTCAAAACTTTACGGATCTTATCTTCCGGCATCTCCATACGTTCTGCTAGCTCTTCCGGTGTCGCTTCTCGACCAAACTCTTGCAGCATTTGACGTGAGATACGGTTCAGTTTGTTGATCGTTTCGATCATGTGAACTGGAATACGGATAGTACGTGCTTGGTCGGCAATCGAACGAGTAATCGCCTGACGAATCCACCAGGTCGCATAGGTCGAGAACTTGTAACCGCGACGGTATTCGAACTTATCAACCGCTTTCATCAGACCGATGTTACCCTCTTGGATCAGATCCAAGAACTGCAGGCCACGGTTGGTGTACTTCTTAGCGATCGAGATAACCAGACGTAAGTTGGCTTCAACCATCTCTTTCTTAGCACGACGTGAACGTGCTTCGCCGATCGAGAGTTGACGGTTAACCTCTTTGATCTCGGTGAGATCAATGTTCAGCTCCTCTTCAACGGCAACCAGACGACGCTGTGCACGTTTAAGATCATCTAGGCTTGCTGAGATGGCGTCAGAGTAGGGTTTACCCGCTTTAACAAGATCATCGAAGTAATCAGGATTAGTTTCATTACCTGGGAAGGTTTTAATGAACTGATCACGCGGCATACGGCACTTCTGAGTACACATACGCATGATGTTGCGCTCTTGTGTACGGATACGATCGATGTAGCCACGAACACGGCTAACCAACATATCGTAGTAGCGTGGAGACAGTTTAACGGGAGCAAACACCAGTGCTAGCTCTTCAAGGGCTGCACCAAATGCTGATGAATCACGACCTTTGCTCTCTGCTTTAATCAGTTTAGCCAGAGCCTCTTCGATGGCACCGAAACGTTCAGCCGCCTCTTCTGGGTCTGGACCACGATCCTTTTCTGAATCATCATCGTTGCTGTCGTCGTCATCCGAATCATCGTCTGCGTCTTCAACCTCCTCCTCTTCAGGAATAGGATTGTTATTGGCGATTTCAGCATCAGGATCGATGTAACCGCTGAACAAATCGCTTAAACGACCCTCCTCTTCAACGGTCGTTTTGTAGGCATCAAGCACCAAGGCAACACTGCCTGGGAACTGAGCAAGCGCCCCCATGACACCACGGATACCCTCTTCAATACGTTTCGCAATTTCGATCTCGCCTTCACGAGTCAGCAGCTCAACGGTACCCATCTCACGCATGTACATGCGCACGGGATCGGTAGTACGACCGGCATCCGACTCCACTGCAGCAAGAGCGGCAACCGCCTCTTCGTCAGTATCGTCACCTGCATCACCGTCGGTCATAAGAAGCGTTTCAGCATCCGGCGCAACTTCAGACACGGAGATACCCATGTCATTGATCATGCGGATGATATCTTCTACCTGATCGGGATCGGCGATATCTTCAGGGAGGTGATCGTTCACCTCAGCGTAGGTCAAATAGCCCTGTTCCTTACCTTTAGCGATAAGTTCCTTAAGGCGTGATTGCTGCTGTTCAGTGTTGTCAGACATTTAAAATCCTGTGTCTAGCCACGTTGGGCGCGCAAAAATTGCAAGCGCCGAAGTATAGCTAAAAAGTTCAACCTCTGCCAGTTAAAGACGGATTAACGGCAGGGTTATTAATAGTTTATAAGTGGGGACAGAAAGAAGGGTTTACAAGGCCTTACGTGCCAAGAGTTGCGCCAGCTGTTGTTTCTCTTCGTTAGTCAGTGGTCGCTCACGCGAGAGACGTGTCAATTCAGCCAATTCGTGCTCGTATTTACGTGATAATAAGCGCCCCATGGCATCATCCAGCAACACCTTGGCATCGACATTATCGAGCACTGGATCGACCTGTGAGATCTCATTAAGCATCAACAGATTAGGCGCCATTTCTGGGTCACGCTGCCAATCCAACAGCAGCGTACCTAGGCTCGCATCGGGAGTGGTCTGCAGGTAGCCGAGCAACTGCCTAAGCAGCGATATATTCTCGACGTAGAGCCCTTCCAATTCGGTCGCTTGAACCACCTGATGCGCCAAGTCAGGACGGTGCAGCAGTATCGAGATCGCAGAGTTAACCAAGTTGATCTTAGTACTGATACCCGATCTCACCGGCCCTGAAGCTTGTGAAGTCTGAGAGGAGTAAGAATCTGAGTAGCTCGGCTCCGATTCGAAATAGCGCGGATGCTGATACTCACCCGAGTCATAATCCGGCATCGACTCTGGCTTATACGAGGGTTTGGGTCGAGCGGCAGGCTCAGGCGCGATCGTCTCCACTTTGGAGTGCAGGTTAGCGATAGTATCCAACTGTTCTATTGTTAAGCCGGTCATCTCGGCAACCCGATCCAACATCATCTGCTGCAGCACTGAGGTCTGCATGCTACGAATTTTTGGCAGTGCTTGAGTCGAAAAGCGAGCTCGACCATCCATCGAGGTGAGATCGATATTGTCACTCAACGCTTTAAAGAAATACTCACTGAACGGGAGAGACTCATCAACTCGTGCCGTAAAGGCATCCAGGCCCTCACTGCGTACCAGTGTGTCGGGATCTTCACCATCCGGTAAGAAGAGAAAACGGGCTGTTAGGCCATCTTTCATGACCGGAACACAGGTATCCAACGCACGCTTGGCCGCTTGACGCCCTGCAGCATCCCCATCAAAACAGAAGATCATTTCAGTCACTATCTTAAAGATACGCTCGAGGTGCGCTTCAGTGGTTGCTGTACCCAAGGTAGCCACCGACCAGGTTAAACCGTGCTGCGCCAAACTCACCACATCCATGTAGCCTTCCACGATCAGCAGACGCTCTAATGAGCCGGTATGCTGACGCGCCTCATAGAGGCCATAAAGCTCTTTACCCTTATGGAAGGTATCGGTCTCTGGGGAGTTGAGGTATTTCGGTTTTTCGTCCGTTAATACACGTCCACCAAAACCGATCGTGCGACCACGCATATCACGAATAGGGAACATAATACGGTCACGAAAACGGTCGTAACGACGGCCGCGCTCTTCGTTCTCGACCATCAAGCCGGACTTTAGCAGCAGCGAATCGGCGTCCTCAGTCTCTTTGGCAATGTGTTTCTGCAGATTATCCCAACCCGGAGGGGCATAACCCAATTGAAAACGCGCAGCGATCTGACCACTTAGGCCACGCTCTTTCAGATAGGCTACTGCTTTGGCTTTGTCGCTGTGATTGCGCAACTGCTGTTGGTAAAAGGCGTTAGCACTCTCGAGCAGATCGAACTGTTTCTTGACCTGTTTCTCATAAGCCACATCGCGCTGACGATCATGCTCACGCGGCACATCCACACCAACGGTACGCGCTAACTCTTCAATCGCTTCAGGAAAGTTGAGCTTCTCATACTCCATAACAAAACCGAGCGCATTGCCGCCAGCACCACAACCAAAACAGTAGTAGAACTGCTTATCAGGACTGACTGAAAACGACGGGGATTTCTCTTTATGGAATGGGCAGAGTGCGGAGTAGTTTTTACCGGCACGCTTAAGCTTGATGCGCGAATCGATCACATCAACGATGTTTACTCGCGCTAAAAGGTCATCTATGAAGTGCTGCGGAATTCTTCCTGACATTCAACTGCTCGCTGTCTGTTCCAGCGAACACTCTATCAGAGTTTCGCTTTGACCTTACCTGAAACGGCTCCAATGTCGGCACGACCTTGAAGTTGCGGCTTGATGATGGCCATTACTTGGCCCATCGCCTGCATGCCGGAAGCATCGGTTGCAGCAATTGCTGCATCGATAATTGCATCGATCTCTACATCACTGAGAGGCTGCGGCAAGAAAGTTTTAATCACCTCCGTCTCTTGCTGCTCCTTTTCCGCCAGTTCAGGACGCTCAGCCGCCTGATACTGGGCAATCGAGTCTTTGCGCTGCTTGACCATCTTGTCTAGCACCGCGAGCACGCGATCATCATCAAGTTCGATGCGCTCATCCACTTCGATGCGCTTTAACTCAGCCAGCATCAATCGGATCGTTCCAAGACGCACTTTATCTTTAGCGCGCATTGCAACCTTCATTTCATCAGTAATCTGACTCTTCAATGAAGACATCTCAATAACCTAATCTATCGTTTACTACAAAGACTCGACCACAAGGAATCTAGTCTGCGTCTTTACTTAATTAGTAAAGGCGAACGCGACGAGCGTTTTCACGCTGAAGCTTTTTAGCGTGACGCTTAACTGCTGCTGCAGCTGCACGCTTACGAGCAGTTGTTGGCTTTTCGTACGCTTCACGTTTACGAACTTCAGCTAGGATACCTGCTTTTTCGCAAGAACGTTTGAAACGACGTAGTGCAACGTCAAATGGCTCGTTATCTTTAACTTTAACGGCTGGCATGTTTTCCAATTACCTTTCAAGTTTGGTTTAAATTAACCTCGGACGTAATTTTCCGAGGGCGCCAAATAATACAGAGCACCACAGCTGATGTAAAGCAATTTAACGCTTCACTAACTAGCCAGATTTCTGAATAATATGAGGCACCATTAATAGCACTGATTAAGGCCAGCTCTGAATGCTTGTACTCGGTATTGAAACCTCCTGTGATGAAACCGGCGTAGCGCTCTATGACAGCGAACGCGGCCTTTTAGGTGACGCGCTCTACTCGCAAGTAGAGATGCACGCTGAGTATGGTGGCGTCGTACCAGAACTCGCCTCGCGAGATCACGTGCGCAAGCTAATCCCACTGATTAGAGAAGTCTGCAAAGAGGCTGAGTGTACGCTGCACTCTATTGATGCCATTGCTTACACAGCTGGACCTGGACTGATTGGCGCCCTGATGGTGGGCGCCTCTACTGGTCGAGCATTGGCTCTAGCTCTGGGCATCCCTGCGGTGGGCGTCCACCACATGGAGGGGCACCTACTAGCCCCGATGCTAGAGGAGACACCACCAAGCTTTCCTTTCGTCGCGCTTTTAGTGTCAGGTGGCCACACCCAGCTCGTCAGCGTCAAAGGGATCGGCGAATACTCTCTACTGGGGGAATCTTTGGACGATGCCGCCGGCGAAGCCTTTGATAAAGCGGCCAAAATGATGGGGTTGGACTACCCTGGTGGCCCGCTGATCGCCAAACTTGCCGAAAGTGGCAACAGCGATCGCTACACCTTCCCAAGACCGATGACCGATCGTCCCGGGCTCGATTTTAGTTTCTCAGGTTTGAAGACCTTCACCTTGAACACGGTCGAAGCAGCAAAGCGCGAAATGGGCGAACTGGATCAACAAGCCTCAGCTGACATTGCGGCCTGCTTTGAAGATGCCGTGGTCGATACATTGGCGATTAAGTGTCGCCGTGCGATCCAGCAGACCGGCTTTAAAGAGCTGGTGATCGCAGGTGGCGTTAGCGCCAACAAAAAACTGCGTAAAAAATTGGGCGATATGGCCAAAAAAGAGGGCGCTAAACTCTTCTACGCCCGCCCCAAGTTCTGTACCGACAACGGCGCGATGATTGCCTATGCAGGCACTCAGCGCTTAATGGCTGGGGAGCGATCACCACTCGCCATTACAGCCCAGCCACGCTGGCCAATGGAGACACTAACTGCCCTTGGTTCAGTTGGAGAGGTGCAATAATGGACACAATTTTTATAAAAAATCTTAGATTCGAAGCGATCATTGGCATCTATCCGCATGAACGGACAGAACTTCAGCCTATGGTGATCAATTTAGAGATGGCCAACGATATTAGCGACGCGGCCAAGAACAATGATCTAGAGGCCTCTATCAATTACGCCGCCGTCAGTGAAGCGGTTATTCAGTTCTGCCAAGAGGCCAAAGCGGAGCTACTGGAGACACTCGCCGAAAACCTATCCGAGTTCTTAATGGCTCAATTCAATATTCCTGGACTGCGTCTTGAGATCGGCAAACCGATCGCCGTAGCTGAAGCGGAACTGGTCGGCGTTCGAATTGCTCGCGGAGTAAGTTTCTAGTGCACCACATTCTGCTCGGCGTCGGTAGCAACCATCATGCTGAATCCAACATTCGCGCCGGCCTAGAGCAGCTCACTCACTTTTGCAGCAGCATCGAACACTCACCCTGCTACCGCAGCTCCGCTATCGATCCATCCCAACCCGACTACCTTAATCTGGTCACCAAAGCTGAAACAGAACTAGACAAGGCGTCGTTGATTGATGCACTGAAGTCGATTGAAATTCAGCAGGGACGCATGAGCGGTCGTTACTGCGCCCTCGACATCGACCTGCTCTGCTTTGACCAAGAGATCGTCGAAACCGAGCAGTTCAACCTGCCACATAAGGACCTGGAAAATTACGCACACGTGTTACTGCCAGCCGCCGATCTATGCCCAAACCAGCAACACCCAACGCTTGGTTATACCTTTATTGAATTATGGAATAAAAAAAGGGATCAGTTGCTTGAAAATCAATCCCTTTACCCGCACTCTTTATAGATCAGAAACAAGATAAAACCTTACATTTCAGAGGTCTACTTCGGTGCTAAACCTGTTCTGGATCCCCCTACTGACACTCATTGGGGTGTTCGTATCACTTTCTGCCAACAAGGTATCGAGAACGGCCTGTGCGTTTGCGACAGCCGCACTGCCAGCGGTGGCTTTGGCTATCCTGATCTCTTACGCACCTTCGGTACTCGATGGAGAGCGTTTTGTTGAGCAATTCGAATGGATTCCAGCAGTCGGATTAGAACTCGCCTTCCGACTCGATGGGTTTGCACTGCTGTTTGCCCTATTGATCTTAGGTATCGGTCTTCTCGTTATCCTCTATGCTCGTTACTACCTCTCCGAGCAGGACAACATGCCGCGCTTCTATGCGATGTTGATTCTCTTTATGACTGCGATGCTGGGCATTGTGCTGTCAGAGAACCTGATTCAACTCTGGCTATTCTGGGAGTTAACCAGCATCAGCTCCTTCTTGCTGATCAGCTTCTGGAATCATAAGAGCGAAGCGCGCAAAGGTGCTCGCATGGCACTGACCATTACTGGTATGGGTGGTTTGGCGTTGTTTGCAGGCATTTTGCTGATCGGCCAGGTGGTCGGCAGCTACAACCTGACGGATGTGTTGGCTCAAGGGGATCTAATCCGCGGCTCTGAGCTCTACCCTTATATTCTAGTCCTGGTGCTTCTGGGAGCCTTTACTAAGTCCGCACAGTTTCCATTCCACTTCTGGTTGCCCCATGCCATGGCGGCGCCGACGCCGGTCTCCGCTTATCTTCACTCAGCAACGATGGTGAAAGCGGGCATCTTTTTGATGGCTCGACTCTACCCGGCGCTTGCGGGTACCGATATGTGGTTCTTGATAGTCACCTTGACCGGTCTTGCCACCTTGCTGGTTGGCGCGTACATGGCTCTGTTTAAGCACGACCTTAAAGGACTTCTCGCCTACTCCACCATCAGTCACTTGGGCCTAATAACGCTACTGCTCGGTTTAAACTCGAAGCTTGCGGCGGTCGCTGCCACCTTCCACATCATTAACCACGCGACCTTTAAAGCCTCACTGTTCATGGCAGCGGGCATCATCGATCATGAGACGGGTTCACGGGATATGCGCAAGCTGAACGGCTTGTGGAGATACATGCCTCACACAGCAATGCTAGCGATGGTCGCGGCACTGGCCATGGCAGGGGTACCGCTACTGAACGGCTTCTTGTCCAAAGAGATGTTCTTTGCAGAGACCCTACAGCAGGGGTCACTGGGTGCGCTCTCATGGATTCTGCCTGTTCTAGCGACTGTTGCCGGTATCTTTTCGGTTGCCTACTCGTTGCGCTTCATTCATGACGTCTTCTTTAACGGTGAACCGATCAATCTTCCTAAGACACCGCATGAGCCTCCACGCTACATGAAGATTCCGGTCGAGATACTGGTCGCACTCTGTTTTGTCGTGGGTATTGCCCCTGGTCTGGTAGTTGCAGAGATTCTACACAGCGCTGCAACCTCTCTGCTGCAAGGCGAGACGCCCTACTACAGCTTGGCCATATGGCACGGATTTAACTTCCCACTGCTGATGAGTTTCATTGCACTGTTGGGTGGCATTGTCGTCTACGCGACCCGTAAGCAGTTGTTTGAGTTTCAGGCGCAATTCCCTGAACGAGACGCTAAAGCGATCTTTGATCAAAACATCAAGCGCATTGTGGATGCTGCCACAAGAATTTACGGCACACTTGAGAACGGATCGCTGCAACGCTACACCATGCTGTTCATCTTGAGTGTTGCGCTCTTTACGACGGTTCCAATGACGAAGCTGATCAATTTAGAGGGTGCTCGCCCACTGCTGCCGGTCGATGGTATTAGCATCGTCGCTACCATCATTTTGGTCGTCTCCACACTGGTGACGCTGATCTGGCACCGCAAACGGATGATCGCACTGATTGCTGTCTCGGTCGTCGGCTTAATCGTCTCGCTTATCTTTGCCCGCTTCTCAGCACCTGACCTAGCACTGACTCAACTCTCAGTTGAAGTGGTCACGGTGATACTGTTGATGCTCGCACTCTTCTTCTTACCACAGGTCACTGCAAAAGCCGCTAGCCCCTCATCGGTGGTACGTGATCTTGGTTTGGCAACCTTGATTGGTGGTGTAATGGCAACCATTAGTTACGCCATGATGACGCATCCGCAAACCTCGATTGCCGACTTCTTCATCGCCAATTCAAAAATAGGCGGTGGTGGTACCAATGTGGTCAACGTGATTCTGGTCGACTTCAGGGGCTTTGATACCTTTGGCGAGATCACCGTACTGGGCATTGCCGGTTTAGGTATCTACAAACTGATCGCACGCATGAAACTCTTCATGCCATCAGCTGATCTTAACGGCATACCTTGGAGCAACGATCACCACCCGATGATGCTTGCGACCGTCTCAAGAGCACTGCTTCCTTTAGCACTTTTGGTGTCGGCTTACATCTTCTTACGTGGCCACAACCTACCAGGCGGTGGCTTTATTGCCGGCCTAGTAACCGCTGTAGCACTGATCCTGCAGTACATCGCCAACGGTGTCGATTTCATGCGCGAACGCTCGAAACTGAACTACCAGTGGCTGATCTCTGTCGGTTTGATCATCGCAGGCGCGACGGGAATGGGCAGCTGGCTGTTTGGCTACCCCTTCTTGAGCTCGTGGTTTGATTACTTCTATTTGCCGGGTATCGGAAAGTTCGAGTTGGCCAGTGCCATGCTGTTTGATCTAGGGGTCTACCTAACCGTCATTGGATCCACCCTGCTTATACTCGGGAACCTAGGCGCATTAACCACCCACGCACGTCCAGAGGAGTCTAAATAATGGAGCTACTGATCAGTTTGATTATTGGCCTACTCACCGCTGTTGGGGTATTTCTAGTACTTCGTGGTCGTACTTTCCCAGTGGTACTTGGCTTAACGGTGCTCTCTTATGCCGTGAACCTGTTTATCTTTTCCGCAGGTCGACTCGTCATTGATGGTGCCGCGGTGTTGAAATCTGGCCTAGCAACACCGGACCCTGTTCCGCAGGCGCTGGTTCTCACCGCTATTGTTATCGGTTTTGCGATGACGGCCTTCGCGGTCATCCTTGCTATTCGCGCGCGTGCCGACCTAGGTAACGATCATGTTGATGGCCGACTACCAGAACAGAGTGGGGAGCAGAAATGAACCACCTAATCACTCTGCCCATCATTCTGCCTCTTCTGTTAGCCACGCTGCAGTTATTGCCTGTTTTTGAGAAAAGCATCGAACGCCAACGTGTCATCAGCCTGGTAGGTTCGCTCACTCTGGTGATCGTCTCAGTCGCTCTGCTCATGTCAGCATCAGCGGGTAATGTAACGCTTTATGCACTGGGTAACTGGGATGCGCCGTTCGGCATCCAGCTAGTTGGAGATCGCCTATCGAGCCTGATGGTTCTGCTGACCTCAGTTCTACTGCTGTCGGCCAATCTCTATGCCAGCGCAGGGGACGATAACCAAGGGCGCTACTTCTACCCATTGATGATGTTTCAAGCGATGGGGATCAACGGTGCTTTTCTGACAGGGGATATATTCAACCTGTTCGTCTTTTTTGAGATCCTGTTGATCGCCTCCTACTCTCTACTGATTCACGGTGGCGGAAAACACAAAACCAGTGCAGCTGTGCACTATGTTTTCTTGAACCTTGTTGGCTCAGCGATCTTTCTGTTTGCGCTAGGCATCATCTACGGCACGCTCGGCACCCTTAACATGGCCGATATGGCGCTGCGAGTACGTGAGCTTAATGAGTCTGAGATTCAATTGACCAAAATTGGCGGCATGATGCTGCTCTCGGTATTCGCTCTGAAAGCGGCGCTACTGCCTCTACAATTTTGGCTACCAAGAACCTACGCATCGGCCCCAGGCCCGGTCGTATCCCTCTTTGCCATCATGACCAAGGTGGGTATTTACTCGATCATTCGCGTTCAAAACCTGATCTTTGGTGATAGTGCAGGTGCTCTAACCGATCTAGGTCAGGATTGGATCTGGGTTTTAGCGCTTGGCACACTGGTGATGGCCACTCTGGGAGTTATCTCGGCACCGAGCGTGAAACGTCTGGCCGCTCACCTAGTCATTTTGTCTGTCGGCACGCTGTTGGTGGCGGTCGGTTTTGGCAGTGCAAACTCTCTATCAGCAGCACTTTACTACGCCGTTCACTCTACGCTAGCGGGCGCAGCTTTCTTCCTAATCGGGGACATTATCGCTGAGCAGCGTGAACGCTCGTTTGACCGAATCGTGGCGGGTCGCTCTTTAGCGCAGCCGATGAGCATTGGGATACTCTTTTTCATTGCAGCTCTAACTCTGATCGGTATGCCACCACTGTCGGGCTTTATTGGTAAGTTTTTGATCATGAAGTCGATCGACAGCAGCACGGCACTGGTCTGGGCTTGGCCGCTGTTATTGATCGGCAGTTTGGCTGCACTGGTCGCCTTTTCACGCGCCGGCTCGACACTGTTTTGGCGCTCCAAC
This sequence comes from Marinobacterium sp. xm-a-152, assembly GCF_013282965.1. Taxonomy (NCBI): domain Bacteria; kingdom Pseudomonadati; phylum Pseudomonadota; class Gammaproteobacteria; order Oceanospirillales; family Oceanospirillaceae; genus Marinobacterium; species Marinobacterium sp. xm-a-152. Next base: position 25,478 of record NZ_WBYI01000004.1, read on the forward strand.
GGTAAACCGGATAGCAGCAAGGCCTCAGCAATTCGTAAATTTGTTGCGGTCGGCATACTGCTGAGCGCTGCACCGTTGATGAGCTTATTTGCCGGCCCAATCACCCAGTACACAGACGCGACTGTTGAGCAGTTACAGGCGTTTGAGCAGGACCCGACACAGATTATGGCTAAAGGAGTGCAACGATGAGTTTCGTACGATCTTGGCTACCACGGCCGTTCTTATCACTGGTTCTGTTAATTGTCTGGTTGCTGATGAACAACAGTTTCTCGCTCGGGCAAATAGTGCTGGGGTTGATCCTAGCCTTGGGAATCCCACTACTGACAGAACCTCTACAGACTCAACAGATGGCGGTTAAGAGACCGCTAAAACTGATCAGATACATTCTGGTATTACTGTGGGATATCGTGGTCGCCAATCTTGCGGTAGCCAAATTGATTCTAGGGCCAACCAAAGCACTGCAACCTGGTTTTATCGCCTACCCGCTTAACTTAACGGGGGATCTACCGATCACCCTGCTTGCCTCAACCATATCACTGACGCCTGGAACCTTGAGTGCCGAAGTGAGCAAGGATCGAGAGTGGCTTTACATACACGCCCTTGATCTTCCCGACGAGCAAGCGTTGATTGATGAGATTAAACAGCGTTACGAGACCCCGCTGAAGGAGATATTCCAATGTTAGAGATCAGCCTTAAAATCGTTCTCGTCATGATCAGCATCGCTCTTATCATGAACACTTACAGTTTAGTCAGAGGCCCCTCGTTGCCCGAGCGCATTCTGAGCTTGGATACGCTCTACATTAACAGTATTGGTTTGATTCTGATCTATGGCATTGTGCAAGCCAGCTCCATCAACTTTGAAGCCGCACTGTTAATCGCCATGCTCGGCTTTGTCAGCACGGCCGCGCTCTGCAAATACCTTCTGCGCGGCGATATCATTGAGTAAGGGATAGGACAGAAGAACTATGAATTTTGCGATTGAACTGATCCTATCTCTGCTACTACTGCTAGGAGGATCGTTAATTCTGATTGGCTCACTGGGTCTGATTCGTCTTCCTGACGTTTACACTCGTTTGCACGCGCCTACAAAAGCGACCACCCTCGGTATGGGTGCGATCTTGATTGCATCAATGCTATTCACTCTGTTCGATCAGGGTTCATTAAGTGTGCAGCAACTCTTGATCACGCTGTTCCTGTTCATCAGCGCCCCTTTGACAGGGCACCTGTTAGCCAAAACAGCCATGCATCAGCGCTTAAAACAGATCGACAAGACCAAAAACGCGGAACTGATTGAAGTAGCTAGGGATCGAGAAGCCCCCAATCACTCTTCGGATTGAAGCAAGGCTAGGCTCGATGTAACCAACTGCTCACCGGCCTCTAATCGACGGTGAGTATCTTCGATGGATCGATCCTTAGGGTAGATCGCTTTTGCTTGATCAATCAGCGCTAGCGCACCCTCCTCATCCCCAATATTCTGACGAGCAATCGCCACATCTCTATAGAGTTGAATATCCGGTATCTGTTCAAGATAGGCTTCGCCCCACTCAATAAAGCCCAATACAGCATTCTGATCTTGATGCTCTATCGCACCATAGAGTGAAGAGCGCATTACAAAGTACTCACCCAACTCTTTAAAGTAGACATTGTTGAGCGCGAACCTCAAATGGGTGGGCTCAGTGCCGCGATGTTTGTAGTACTGCATGATTCCGGTCTGCGACAACAGCGAGTGAACCAAAAAGAGCACCATAATCGGCACAATGAATAGTGGACTACCTTTCAAAAGAGCCGTCGCACCCAGCGAGAGTTTGACCGGTTTGATAAGAGTGCGGTACGAGAAGAGCACGGCTAACAGCAGTGTCAGTAGAATCCAGTGGTATGTTGAAATATAAAAAGGTAACTCTGTCTGGGTATGCAGAGCGATGGGTAATAGCAGTGCGGCAAGCGCCAACCCCTCTCCCCACCCTAAACGGATCAACTGCAACACAACCCCTAAGACCCCGATACCAATGGCCAGCAGTGCGACCAAGCCGCCCTCGTCCATCCAAAACAGCAGTTCATTATGAGGATGGGAGAATCGAGGACTTCCATCGACCGCTGAAGCGTCCGTTGTCTGATAGTAGGTGACACGCTCTTTTTGGAATTCAGACTGGAAGCTACCGATGCCGTGACCAAACAGCGGCGAGCGTTCAAACACATCCAGTGCGATACGATAGATATGAGGACGAGCATCCTTACCCTCCTCTGCCAGTTTTTCGATCTTATTGTAGGCCTGCAGTGCACCATCATTGGCTTGATAACCGGCAATAGCTCCGGTTCCCAGTGTGAATGCCAACGCAATCGCCAGTAGCGGCTGACTGATTAGTGCTTTAATGCGCCCTGCGCAAATCAACAATAGTGCCAGCAAAGCACCGATCAAACCGACCCTAGAACCGGATGCGGCGACCTCTAGTGACGCTAGAAACAGCGTCAGAAACAGCGCTGATTTTTGCGGCCAGCGCTGTTCACTGAAGGTTTTCGTAGTCGCTAACCAAAGCGCTAGCGCCACCGCCGTTGCCATCAATGAGGCTTGTAAATTGGGTTGCTGGAACATCCCCAGCAGTCGATTGCCCGATGAGATAGGCACCCAACCTCTAAACAGTGGGTGTGAAATCATCTGTACCAGGCCGACCAGAGCATGAATCAACATCGACGCCAATAACAGATAGAGCAACTGATTCATCTGTTGCTCACTGAGTCGATACTGCAACACAGAGAACCAGAGCGCGATACCGCCAAACACCACACCGAGTCGAATCAGCCACTCGCCGGGGCGATCCATACCTGAGACAAATCCCGTCAGGTAGAGCCCTATCGGCATCGCTAAAATTAACCAAAGGTAGTTTGGACGCACCCATTCACCTGACTCTATAATCTTGAAAATGGCGCCCGCAATGATAAAGAGCACCGGCAACCAGACCACCGCATTAAACGGTAGATTCAACCCTTCACCACCTAAATTGTCTTGGTAATAGAAGGGCGCAACCAGAAACAGCAGGCTCAAAAGAATCGTTAAAACTTTAGATGCACGACTCTCATCTGAATCTTGGCCCAATAGTTGCATGTAATCTCCGTAAGTTTGGGTAAATAGCTGATGACTATTAAGTAATAGCACATGTAAGAAAATTGTCGTGCATTTATGCTTATAATGACAGTTATACCTACAAAGTAGATTTGTTGATAAAGGAAATTCAATGCTCTCTAAAGTGATCATCCCCGTTGCCGGCCTCGGTACTCGAGTTCTTCCAGCCTCTAAAGCCATTCCTAAAGAGATGCTGCCCGTCGTCGATAAACCGGTTATCCAACACGTCGTGGAAGAGGCCGCACGCGCAGGATTTCGCCAGATTGTTTTGGTGACACGCTCGGGCAAAGAGTCGATCGAAAACCATTTCGATGCCAACTACGAGCTAGAGCAGATGCTTGCGCTTAAGAATAAGACTGCTCTTTTGAATGCGGTAGAGAACTCACTACCAAAGGGCATCGAGGTCATCTCTGTGCGCCAACCTAGTGCAAAAGGTTTGGGGCATGCGGTGTTGTGTGCTGCCCACGTCATTGGTTCAGAGGACTTTGCAGTCATGCTGCCCGATATGGTGATTGACGATGAGGGTCTTGCCAGCGACTTCTCTGAGATGGTGAAACGTTACCAGAAAAACGGTTCTGGCCAGATCATGGTAGAGGGCGTACCACAGGAACATGTGGATCGTTACGGTATCGTTGATTGCGGCGGCCAACAGTTGACCGCCGGCACAGGCGCCCCAATTCATGGCATGGTTGAGAAACCACCCGTCGATCAAGCGCCATCAAACCAAGCGATTGTCGGTCGTTACATTCTGCCTAACCGTGTGATGGAGCTGTTGAAGACGACACAACCCGGTGCCGGCGGCGAAATCCAACTGACCGATGCGATGCTTGAGCTACTGTCAGAATCAACAATGGAGGCCTACAGCATGCGCGGCACCGTCTATGACTGTGGTAACAAAGCGGGTCTTCTACAAGCTAACCTTGCATTCGGTTTGAAGCACCCTGAAACCGCTGATGCGATGCGTGACTTCCTAGCTAAGAAGCAACTCTAAGAGGTCGATATGACTCAAGCTTGGTCGAAACTGGAACAATCAGCTGCACGCCTGAGTGCACAGCATCTTCGTGAATTGATCGATACCGATCAACGCTTTGAATCACTCTCGTTCCGACATGAAGGGATGTTGATGGACCTCAGTCGTCAGCGCATTGATGCTCAGGTGATGAATGAGCTACTTGCTCTGGCCGACGAGAAGCAGCTTCCGTCAGCCATCAAAGCGCTGTTACAAGGTGAGCACGTCAACAACACAGAAGACAGAGCGGCGCTTCACTCTGCCCTTCGTCTTCCTAAAAGTGCACAGCTCCGAGTCGATGACCAAGATGTTGTCAGTGATGTTCACAAAACCTTGGATCGCATGGAGCAGTTTGTTGACCAGATCCATCAGGGGCAGTGGCGTGGCTACACGGGGAAACCGATCACCGACGTTGTCAACATCGGTGTCGGGGGCTCTGATCTTGGGCCGTTGATGGTGTGTGAAGCGACCCACCAGTTCCGACCAGAAGCGTCATTGAACATCGGTTTGCACTTTGTCTCCTCTATGGATGGCAGTCAGCTCTCGAATCTTTTGCTCGAGCTGGATTCTGAAACCACTCTATTTGTTCTGTCGTCTAAATCCTTTGGCACCATTGATACGCTAGCTAACGCGGCAACTGCGGTGGATTGGCTACAAGAGCGTAGCGGTCTAAATCGTGAGCTGCTGATCAAGCAGCACTTTATTGGGGTCACTGCTGCTCCTGAAAAAGCCGTCGCTTGGGGCCTTTCTGAAGAGACACTGCTTGAGTTTTGGGAGTGGACCGGCGGGCGCTACTCTCTCTGGTCCGCGATCGGCCTACCGATTGCTATCAGCATAGGGATGCAGGGCTTCCGTGATCTGCTGGCTGGTGCACACAGCATGGACAAACATTTCGAAGAGGCGGAGTTTGCCTATAACCTTCCGGTTCTTCTGGCGCTGATCGGTATCTGGAACATCAACTTCCAGGACATTCATGCCCATGCGATCTTGCCGTATGACGGTCGATTAGCCCATCTTCCCGCTTATCTAGAGCAGTTGGAGATGGAGAGTAACGGCAAGAGTGTTGGCATTGATGGAAACTCGATTGCACAGCGTACCTGTCCGATTCTTTGGGGTGAAATTGGCCCGAATGCACAGCATGCGTTTTACCAGCTTCTTCACCAGGGTACTGAGCGTGTGATGTGTGACTTTATTGTCCCTGCACGCCGCTACGTCGATCGTGAGAGCTCACTGCAAGAGCAGCACCAACTGGCGCTGGCCAACTGTTTAGCTCAAGCTCGAGTGCTTGCGCTAGGCGATGCAGCGCTGACCGATGGTGTTGAGCGTCCAGCCTGGCAACGCTACTTCGGCAACCAGCCCAGCACGGTTCTGATGCTGGATGAGCTAACGCCTTACAACTTAGGCAGCCTGATTGCCCTCTATGAACACAAGGTCTACGTCCAAGCAGTTATCTGGGGCATCAACCCATTTGACCAGTGGGGTGTTGAGCTGGGTAAAAAAGTGGCGAACGATCTAATTACTGCACTCAACCAAAGTGCCGACCATCAGTACGACCCGGCTACCGAGGGACTTCTGAATGAGATTCAAAATTTGCGAGGTAACGGACAATGAAGATCAGCGTTTGGGGACACGAACTCAGCGCATGGATTGCCCGTGCGCAATTGGCTGCCTATGGTAATGACATCTACCACGCGGTCGCCGATAACGAACCCATTGAGAGCCACCTGCGATCTGAGCCAGGACTTCTGACCAGCATCCAAGCAGCCGAGTTTAATCAGCGTCTGATTATCGACCCTCATAAAGCCCTAGAGTCCGATGTTCACTGGATAGCCATGGAGTCGAGCGCTTTCGATGAAGCGAAAACGCTGGTCGAGCGTTTAGCCGAATCTGACAAACCTCTGCTTCTGATTAACCAGAGTAACTTTGGGGTTGGCGCCAGCGATGAGCTGCAGTCGATGCTGGATGAGAGCAAAGGGCAGTACGTCGTCTACTTCCCCGATGTATTGCAAGCAGGCCAAGCGATGCAGCAGTTTGCCAACCCTCAGGCTCTACTGATCGGCAGTGAGCACGAGGTAGCAACAGATCTACTGCTAAGCCTGTTACGCCCCTTCCACCTAGGGCAGAGAGCCATTCAACGCATGACACGCCGTGAGGCCGAGTTCGTTAAGTATGCGATCACCGGTATCTTGGCGCTCCGTCTAGGCTACATCAACGAGATGGCGGGACTGTGCGATCAACTGGGTATCGATATTGATGCGATTCGCCGTGGCATGACGACCGATGTGCGTATCGGTAGCCACTACCTGCAACCAGGCTCTGGATTTGGTGGTCAGCAGTTCACCCAATATCTAGAAGGACTATCAACACTGCTCAGTGAACAGAAGGGCTCTGTCTTTGTCGACACCCTACTGCAGCAGAATGAGGTCAATAAAGAGTGGCCATTTAGAACCCTGTGGCAACACTATCAGTGTGACCTAAGTAACAAGACCTTTGCTATCTGGGGAGTTGCATTCAAGCCAGGTGTGGCCGACGTTGAGACCTCACCAGCACTGCGCGTCATCGATGCACTGTTGGCGCAGGGGGCTAAACTACAGATCCATGATCCTGAAGCGCTACAGACACTAGCCGCGCGCTATCCAGGCAACCAGCAGATACAACTGATGACGCATAACTACGACGCCTGTGAGGGCGCCGATGCGCTGTTGGTACTGACGGCCTGGCCAGAGTACGCATCACCCGACTTCAATCGCATCGCCTCCCAGTTGGAGAATCCTCTTATCATTGATGGGCGCAATCTGTATGATCCAAACCGCGTCCAATCAGCAGGCATAACCTACTACTGTATGGGACGCAGCTGTTTAACCAAAACCTAATTTCAAAAGGTTGCTGTGACCGATAAAAAGATTGAACACGCCCAGCTGAACTGGCGTGACGAACAACCCGAGTCGACTCAGTTTGGTGATATCTACTTCAGTGTTGAAGATGGTATCGCCGAGACTGAGCATGTGTTCATTCAATCCAATCAGCTTCCAGAGAGACTAGCATCACTCGACAAGCCAATGTTCACCATTGGTGAAACCGGATTTGGCACCGGGCTTAACTTCCTAGTGGCTCGCCACCATTTTTTAACGACGGCTAAACCGCAGCAAACACTGCACTTCATCAGTTGTGAAAAGTACCCAATGCACCTCGCTGATCTTAAGCGCGCATTGACACCCATTGGCGCAAAAGAGCCGTTCGCAGAGGGCGTTGATCAACTGGTGAGGCTATGGCCTGCTGCTCTACCTGGGTTTCACCAATTAAGCTTCGACAACGGGCGAATTCAGTTATGGCTCCTATTCGGCGATGCAGCCCAACAACTGTCGCAGATCGACGCTAAAGTAGATGCATGGTTTTTAGATGGGTTCGCTCCGTCAAAAAACCCTGAGATGTGGCACGAAGGTCTGTTTAAACAGCTGGCCAGATTGAGCAGTGAGAACAGCAGTTTTGCGACCTTTACTTCTGCCGGCATCGTTAAACGAGGCCTGCAATCGGTGGGTTTTGAGATCAAAAAGATTCCCGGATTCGGTCGAAAACGAGAGATGATTCACGGCCAATTTAATCAGCCCAACGGTTCACAATCGTTGACTAAGCCATGGTTAGCTCGCCCGACTGCTCAAGAGAATATTTCAAACTGCGCTATCATCGGCGCTGGGCTTGCCGGTGCGACCGTTGCTCACGCTTTGGCCGAACGGGGCATACAGGTTGATCTCTATGAACGGGCACCGAAACCCGCAACGGGCGGCTCCGGTAACCCACAAGGGGCGCTCTATGCCAAGTTACCGGCGGTGCCGACTGCGGCATCCCGCGTCCACGCCAACGGCCTGCAGTTTACCGTCAATCAACTCAAGGCATTAAACCTTAATGACCAACTGCATGCTGATCTGTGTGGCGTGTTACAGCTCGCTGTCAGTGAAAAAGATCAAGCACTGCAGCAGAAGTTGATCGAAGCAAACAACTACCCTGAATCGCTGGTTAAACGGGTATCTGCAGAAGAGGCCTCTGATCTGGCAGGTACCGTCACAGAACATTCGGCACTCTATTTTCCAGACGCGGGTTGGGCATCGCCTCCTAAACTGGTCGACTATCTACTCAAACATGACAATATTCGCAGCCACTTTAACTGCCCCATTGAAACCCTTGAGCGTGACGGCAGCCAATGGCTAATCAACGGTGAAGCCTATTCACAGGTGGTTATCTGCAGTGCGTATGAGACAGAGCTACTAACAGGGTTAGCGAAGCTTGATCTGAAGCCTATTCGTGGCCAGACCAGCTGGTGCTCATCCGAAGAGACACCGAACTTAAAAACCGTGGTGTGCGGTGAGGGGTACATTTCACCGGCTCTGAATGGACAGTACTGTTTTGGCGCCTCATTTAAGGTGAATGACACCTCTCAGGATCTGAAACAGGCAGAGCACCAACACAACTTAGATCTTCTTGAACGGGCGCTGCCTGAGCTGTCTGAATCGGTGCAAAACAGAGAACTCTCTGGACGAGCATCGCAGCGAGCAGGGACTCGCGACTACCTGCCGATGGTCGGGGCTTTGTGTGATACAGAGAAATTGGTTGAGCAGTACCAGCGCTTAAGTGTCGATGCCAGTACCGAGTTCAATGACACAGCGCCTTGGCTTGAGGGGCTCTATGTCAGTGTGGGGCATGGATCTAAAGGGTTGATCACTTGCCCTATCGCAGCGGAGATCATTGCCGCGCAAATCACCCACCAGCCTTACCCCTTAGAGCAGGAGTTGGTTGATATCTTATCGCCACAGCGATTTGCGATCCGCGATCTGATTCGAACGGCTCATTCAAAAGGCTAATGCGAACCGCTAGCAAGCTTGAGCCAGGTTTAATCAGCTAATCGCTTATTCTGAGGCTTGCTCTGCGTTCTGCTGCTGAATCTTGGCAAGATCTTCAGCAGGGATAATGGTTGTGGTCTCGGTTTTACTGTCGAACATGATCAGCGCTTTACCGGTAAGGATCTGCTCTCTCACCTCTTCGACACGCTCTTCAAGACTCACTTCCTGTTCACCATAGTCTGTCCCATCTCGGGTAACAAACTCTTCGATCATGCCACGTAGGGCATCATCCGAAAGCATATTCGCTGGAACAATCACTACACTCTTCCTAACAACTGGTTAAATTCATTTTCATCTAGCAAGCGGATGCCCAACTGCTCTGCTTTGGCCAATTTGGACCCAGCACCTGGTCCTGCGACCACCGCATCCGTTTTGGACGATACACTGCCAGAGACCTTCGCACCCATCTCTTGAAGAAGCGCTTTCGCTTCACTGCGTCCCATAGTTTCAAGCGTACCAGTAAGTACCCAAGTCTGCCCTTCTAATGGCGCACTGGCGTCGCTGACCCTTCTCTCAGAGTACCAATGCATACCGAACTCAATCAGCTGCGTTTCAAAACGCTGCAACTGTTGGCACCAAGTCTCATCTTGGATCGCTTCTAGGACGCCAGCTGCCGCACGACTACTCAATTTAGGCACAGCTTTAAGCGCATCTTCATCTGCAGCCAAAAGCGCTTCGACTGTTTCAAAATGGGCTGCCAAAGCCTTAGCACCGGTCGCTGCTACACCTTTAATGTTAGACCCCTCAATCAGCTCAGCAAAGCTGACACTGGCCTGCAGCTTGGCGGCAATCTGCTCCTGCTCTTCCAGTTGAATGCCTAACGACAGGAGATCATCCAGAACCTTCTGGTTATGTTCCTCCGCCATAAAGTGGGTAATCTCATGGGCTACTTCCAGACCAATATCTGGAAGAAGGGTCAACGTACGAGACTGCGCCTGACGAATTCGTTCAAGCGTCCCCAAACTTAGCGCTAAAGTTCGAGCCGTCTCTTCCCCTACTTCAGGAATACCGAGGGCATAGATAAAGCGAGCTAGAGAGATGGTTTTAGACTGACCGACCGCATCGATCAGGTTTTGCGCTGACAGCTCAGCATATCCCTCTAGGGTTAACACCTGATCTTTGGTCAGTCTAAACAGATCCGCAGGTGATTTAACCAGCTCACGATCCACCAGTTGTTCAATCGCCTTGTCGCCCAGACCATCAATATCGAGCGCTTTACGAGAGACGAAGTGGATCAACGCCTGCTTCAACTGGGCACTGCAACTGAGGCGCCCAACACAACGGTAGACCGAACCTTCGACCTTCTGCTCCTGTCCTTTGCTGCGCTTAACGAGCTGCACACGCTCCACCTCAGAGCCACACACAGGACAAGCAGAAGGGATAGCAATCGGTTGTTCATCACCGGTGCGACGATCGGTTGCCACTTTGACGATTTGCGGAATAACATCACCTGCGCGGCGAATAACAACCCAATCCCCTACTTTCGCATCCAGTCGCGCGATCTCGTCCATGTTGTGTAGGGTGGCATTACTGACCGTGACTCCACCGACGAATACGGGTTCTAAACGAGCAACAGGGGTCACAGCACCTGTACGGCCAACTTGGAAATCAACATCGAGAAGCTGTGTCACCTCCTCTTGGGCAGGGTACTTAAACGCCGTAGCCCAGCGAGGATCACGTGAGCGGAAACCTAGGGTCTCTTGCACCTCTCGCGAATCGCACTTCAATACCACGCCATCTATGTCATAAGGGAGAGCGTCACGTTTAGCACCCAGAGCCTCGATGTAGTCGAAACAGGCATCCGCGCCCTCAACACGAGCGATTTGATCACTGATCTTGAGGCCCCAGCTATTAATTAACTGCAAGGTCTCATAGTAACTATCAGGCAGCTCATCGGAACCAACGCCCGTTCCATAACAGCAGAAGGTCAAAGGACGACTGGCGGTAATCGATGGGTCGAGCTGACGCAGGCTGCCTGCTGCAGCATTACGCGGATTCACAAAGCTCTTTTGACCCGTCTCACGAGCCTGTTGATTGAGCGCTTCAAACCCAGCCCGCGGCATATAGACCTCGCCACGCACTTCAATACGCTCTGGCCAACCCGCTCCCATCAATTTCAGAGGGACACTTTGGATGGTGCGTACGTTGCTGGTGATATCCTCACCGGTAGAGCCATCACCACGGGTCGCTGCTCTAACCAAAAAGCCATTCTCATAGAGGATGCTGACGGCCAGACCATCCAGTTTGGGTTCAAGCGTAATCGCCAGCGAGGCATCGCTGTCCAACCCCTCTTGAGCACGACGGTAGAATGCATGAACGTCATCACGATTGAACTGGTTGCTCAGACTCAGCATAGGGATCTCGTGTACCACTTCAGCGAAGCCACCCTCGGGTTTAGCGCCGACACGTTGAGTTGGCGAATCCGCGGTAACTAGCTCAGGGTGGTCTGCTTCGAGTGCTTCGAGTTGGCGATAGAGGTGGTCATACTCAGCATCCGTGACCGAGGGGTCATCGAGTACATAATAGCGATAGGCGTGCTGTTGGAGCTGCTCTCTGAGCTCCAGAATCTGTTGTTCAATCGACATAAGGTTTGGACTTATTTGGATTTGCGAGTACGACGGCTCTTAGCGCGTGAACGAAGCTTGTAGGCCTTCACCAACTCACGATAGTGCTCCTGAGTTTGGGGACGCATCACTGAACGATCACTGTCGAGCATCTCGCCACCCAGTGCCTTAGCCAGAGTCTCCGCCGTGGCCAACATGCAATCAACCGCGTAGGAAGGATCACGTGGTTCGGTCATCGACATAAAGAAGGTGACCGCAGGCGTCTCATGGTCAGCCAAGGTCTCTATATTGAATGAGCCAGGTTCACCCACATCACTCATGGTAAATTGAATCGGTGAGTGATCACTGTTGTCTTCGAAACGATGGAAAAGATCCATCTGACCAAACTCCATACCACAGCGTTCAACCACGGTTTGAATATGAGCACCCGACAGGGAGCCACCCTTGGGTGCAACAACAAAGACAACCAAGCGGGTTTCTGGATCACTGAGGTCAAGTTCACGGAACTGTCGTCCGGTCGATGGAGATGCAGCGGCGACTGCAGCCTCTTGAGTCTCGGAGTCCTGTATCGCTTCAGCCTGGTCGATCAGCTCAGGCTCTTCGATCTCTGGCAGCGAGCTCACCAGTGATTCAATATCCTCAAGCGGTTCATCAACGGCATCCACATTAGGCTCAAGGAGCTGATCGAACTCACTGGCCTCTGGTTCCGGCTTTTTGGCAGGTGATTTGCGTTTACGAACTGGCTTCTCTTTTTTGGCGCCCGCATCGACCAACTCATGAATTGGGCGATCAAGATCTAGGCCAAATAGGTCATCGACGTGACCGACAGGTTGTTCTGCAACGGGTTCAGCCTCTGGCTCTGGCTCTGGCTCTGGCTCTGGCTCTGGCTCTGGCTCTGGCTCTGGCTCTGGCTCTGGCTCTGGCTCTGGCTCTGGCTCTGGCTCTGCAGTCTGTTCGACTGTAATCTCTTGTTCAAGCGCCTCTTCAGGTGACTCGTCAGCAATTTCAACTTCAGGTGCTGCGGGCTCTTCCTGAACGGCTTCCTCTTGGATTGCCTCTTCTTGGACAGACTCTTCTAGAACGGCTTCTTCGATGGGTTGCTCAAGCGTTTCTTCAGGCTCAGTGCTATCTTCAGGCTCAGGACTGTTCTCAAGCTCAAGGCTACTTACAGGCTCAGGACTGCTCTCAAGCTCAGGGCTGTTCTCAGACTCAGGGCTGTCAATAGAGAGCGTCGGCTCACTGGGCTTAAGATTGGTTTTGCGAGGAGCCGATACGATACCTTCATCCGATAGGCTATCAAATGGATCGGGCTCAAGATCATCGACTCGAAGATCAGCGAGAGGGTCATCAATCACTGGCTCAGCTTCAACAGAGGATTGTTCAGGCTGCGCCGTTAGACTATCAAGTGGGTCTTCAGTTTGACTGGCTTGCTGAGCTTCGGCTGCCATTAAGGCATCGATATCGGGGCGCTCAACTTTGCGCTTTACTCGAGCACCCCCGTTAGGCAGTTCAGGATTATGTTTATCGGCAATTTCATCAGTGTCAGTCGATTCAGAGGAGGGATCGATCTTCATGCGGATTCGATTGGAGCCACCGCTGATACGTCGCCATCCATCGACAAGGATAAGCAGAATCAGCACGGCACCTGCCGCCATCAACCAATCTCTTAACTCCATTAAACGCTATCCTTGAACCACTGAAATTTATGCTTTTTGTAAACCCCTACTTTACAACTTCAGAGACCACTATTTCTAGTGGTTGAGACAAACCTTTTGTAGGTATATCAGTGATTTCCGCAATCATATCGCCTGGCTGTGGAGTCACATCACCACTGAGGCTGATTCGGGCGCTGACTGAAACGGTCTCATAACCCGATAGACGGGCTTGAGGTGTCATCGCATTGGCATCACTTAACACCAACTCAACCGGCAAATCGGCCGCCGTTAAACGCACACCTGCCAGTGGCATACCACCCTCTAAAGGACGCGCAACAATGAAGACTGGCGTCTCTGCTGGTACATTAGCGAGCAGTTCAGCAGCCACTGAAACTTTTACGGGTATAGCCGCCATCGCAGGCATTTCGATATCGCTGACATCTTCACCCAAGGCGATTAACTCATTTCGAGCACGCTCAACGCCATTCTGTAACGACTGAGCAGAAGCACCATCGGCATTGATTAGCGCTGTTGACCAGAAGCCAATCGCATCGCGATAGGCCTTACGCTCAAAGGCATCGATTCCCAAAATGCCTAGTGCTGTGATTTCGAACGGTTCCGCCGCTAGCGTTTTATCAACTTGGTCACGAACTTCAGGCGTCATGCCACCGGCAACGAAGAACATAGACTGAGCCAACTGCCCCATCACTGTCGCGTACTGAACATCCTGAGGCGTGAGGTAGGCTAAGGTATTTTGATAAGCCTCTAACGCACCCTGATAATCTTGTTGGCCCATCAGCGTGCTGGCTAACAGATACCAACCTTCTGGGTTTGCGGGTTGTAGCTCCAGCTCTTTACGCAGCTGATCAATCGCTTCTTGCAGCGTGGGCTGACGACCATCAAATGGATCTTCAGACATGTTCAGTGCCACTTCTAGCGCTGGTGCACTACCGACTTTGGCGTAAAGCCCTAATGAAGCAACCACCACCACTAACGCGATAAAAGAGGCAGCCATAAACTGTTTAGTTGAGATCGATTCGGAACTGAGCGAACGACTCTCCGTGCTGGCATCAATCAGCAAGTTCTTTTCAAGCTCTGTTTTAAGAACGGCAAAGTCCTCTTGTGACAATGATCCCGATGCGACCTCTTGCTCCAACTCCTGAAGACGATCTTTAAAGACTTCGACGTTATCGCGTTGCGGGTCAGAGGTAACGACCGTATCGACTTTATCTTTGAACTGTTTCCAAACCGGGTAGATAACAAACAGAATTGCTACGACCGATAACAGCGCAATACCCAACCACAAATACAACATTACTCTTTATCCTGTTTTAAAAGCGCATCGAGACGTGCCTGATCATCAGAGCTTAGCGCTGCCTCGCTCACTTTTCGACGCGAACGGCGCTGCCATACAACCGCAAAAATCACTAACACACCAAAGCCCAATACTAAAAACGGCCCATTCCATAGCAACCAAGTCTGACTGTTCATTTTGGGGCGGTAGAGAACAAAGTCACCGTAGCGAGTCACCATAAAATCGATGATGGTCTCATCTTCAGCACCCTCATCGATCATGCGAAACACCTCGGTGCGTAGGTCTTTTGCGATGGGGGAGTCCGAATCGGCAATATTCTGGTTTTGACACTTAGGGCAACGCAGTTCAGCCGCTAAAGCATGAAAACGCTTCTCATCTTCCACTGATTTGAAGTTGTGGGTATCAATGGCTGCGAAGCTGGAGCTCGACAATAGAACCAACAGAAACAGTGCGCGAATCATGAAGCTTCACCCTTGATCGTCTCAATGACGGACGAGAGATCCTGCCAAACTGTTGCATCCACCGCACCAACATGACGGTAACGAATAACGCCCTGCTGATCGATCACGTAGGTCTCTGGAGCACCGTAGACCCCTAGATCCAATCCGAGACGACCTTGGGGGTCAAAAACAACCTCTTTGTAAGGGTCTAGATAGCGACGTAACCAATCATTCGCTTTGGTTAAATCGTCTTTATAGTTGATGCCATAAATGGTGACACCCTGGCTGGCCAACTGATTAAGGAAGGCGTGCTCCTCTTTACAGGTGGGACACCAAGTAGCCCAGACATTGACCAGTGCGATGTCGCCTTTAAAATCATCCACCGTCAGCTTGCGGCTTGGATCAGTAACAGAGGTCAATTCAAACTCAGGCATCGGCTTGTTCAACAGTGCTGAGGGCAGTTCGCGAGGATCTAGATATAGGCCCTTCCAAAGAAAGAAGCCTAAACCGATAAAGAGCGCCAGCGGAGCAAATAGAAACAGTTTCTTCATGACGACTCCTTAAGCCAATTTCGCATCGCGCTGCGACATCTTACGGTAACGCTTATCCATCGCCGCGAGGAAACCACCAAAGGTCATCAACAGACCGCCCAACCAGAGCCAGCGAACATAGGGTTTAAACTGGAGACGAATCGCCCAAGCCCCGCCCTCTAGAGGCTCACCCAGTGCCACATAGAGATCTCTAAATAGACCCGCATCAATCGACGCTTCGGTCATCACGTTGCCACGGGCGGTGTAGAGACGCTTCTCGGGTGTCATGACTTCGTAGAGTTGACCATCCTGGTAGACGTTGATGACACCCTTGTCAGAGGTGTAGTTAGGTCCTTCAACGTGCTCGATACCTTTAAATTCAAAGACATATTGTCCAACCTCTTGGCGATCACCGGGCGCCATACGCAGATCACGATGTTCAGTAAACGCTGAGACCATCGCGATACCCACCGCAAGCACTGCCATACCCAAGTGTGCCAAATGCATACCCCAGTAAGCACGAGGCAGTTTTTTCAGTGAGGCAAAGAGTGAACCTGAACGCTTACCGGCACGATCGTATAGATCGACCAGTGCACAGAAGACGATCCAGTAGGCCAAGATAATGCCCACATAAGTCCAGTGATCCCAACCCTCGCCACCACGAATCATCATGGTTGCGACGCCAAAGACGACGGCAAGCACTAAAGGACCGATCAGACGTTTGAGCAGTTGAGATGCATCAGTTTGACGCCAGCGCACCAGCGCGCCGACACCCAGAGCCACCATCAGCAGAGCGCCTAGAGGAACCGTCAAAGCATTGAAGTAGGGAGGTCCAACCGACATTTTACCCATACCCAGTGCATCAATAAGCAGAGGATAGAGGGTGCCTAGTAGCACTGTGAATGCGATGACTGTCAGTAGAACGTTGTT
The DNA here is from genome assembly GCF_013282965.1 of Marinobacterium sp. xm-a-152. NCBI lineage: Bacteria > Pseudomonadati > Pseudomonadota > Gammaproteobacteria > Oceanospirillales > Oceanospirillaceae > Marinobacterium > Marinobacterium sp. xm-a-152. The sequence continues at coordinate 41,934 of NZ_WBYI01000004.1, forward strand.
GACCAACAGCAGGGTTTCACGCGAGACCAAGGTAAAGCTAGAGTCACTCTTCACCTGAGCAGCACGAATACCGTAAAGCAGAAGCGATCCCCCAATGGCAACCGCAAGCATGACCAGAATGTAGAAACCACGTGCTGGATCCGATGCAAAGGCATGCACCGAGGTCAGAACGCCGGAACGAACTAAGAAGGTTCCTAACAGACTTAACGAGAAGGCAAAGATCGCAAGCAGTAGCGTCCAGCTTTTGAAGACGCCACGTTTTTCAGTGACTGCCAGACTGTGAATCAATGCAGTGCCAACCAGCCAAGGCATCAATGAGGCATTTTCGACTGGATCCCAGAACCACCAGCCGCCCCAGCCAAGTTCGTAGTAGGCCCACCAACTGCCTAGTGCAATACCCAGCGTCAGGAATGCCCAAGCGACGTTCGTCCATGGACGTGACCAGCGAGCCCAAGCGGCATCCATACGTCCGCTCAACAGGGCTGCAATAGCAAAGGCAAACGCAACCGAGAAGCCAACATAGCCCATGTAGAGCATTGGAGGGTGAACAATCAAACCAAAATCTTGCAGCAGTGGGTTAAGGTCGGCGCCCTGAGCCGGTGAACGAGGCAAAAGACGCTCGAACGGGCTTGAAGTAAAGATGACGAACGACAGGAAACCGGTCGTGATGATGCCTAACACACCTAAAACACGACCAATGATATCCAAGGGCAAGGCTTTACTCTTCAGAGCAACAGCCAAAGTCCAGCCAGCAAGGGTGAGCACCCAAAGCAGAAGAGAACCCTCATGACCACCCCAGACGGCACTGACACGGTAGTACCAAGGTAGGGCCGTATTAGAGTTATTGGCAACGTACTCAACACTGAAGTCGTTGGTTAAGAAGGCGTAGACCAGAAAAGCAAAGGCCAGACCAACAAAAAAAGTTACACCGATCGTCAGCGGGCGAGCGTAGCTGACTAACAACAGGCTCGAACGCTGAGCACCTACCATCGGAACAACCGACAGCAGAATGCTTAAAAACATAGCTAAGATTAGAGAGTAGGTTCCCAGTTCGGCAATCACTTGTTGAACTCCTCTTTTGAAGGCATCGGCATCTTACCGCTCTTCTCTAACGCTTCTGCCACTTCAGGCGGCATGTAGTTTTCGTCATGCTTCGCAAGAACTTCAACGGCTTGCAGTGTGCCAGAGGCGTCAAGTTTACCCTGCGCAACAATGCCCTGCCCTTCACGGAACAGATCAGGAAGAATACCGCTGTACTCAATGGCAACCTTGTTCTCGTAGTCGGTCACCTCAAAGGTAACACGCAACGAGTTTGGATCGCGTTTCACACTGCCTTCAACGACCATGCCGCCGGCACGAATACGGGTGTCTGCAGGGGCTTCACCCTTGGCAATCTGAGTCGGAGAGTAGAATAGGTTAATGTTTTGACTCAGTGCATACATCGTCAGACCGATCGCGGCACTGGCGCCAAATACAATCATAAGAACAATGATTAATCGCTTTTTACGTTTTGGATTCATGACTTAACACTTTCACGTTGAATGCGGCGGCGAAGCGAACGACGAGTCTCGCGGCCTTGAATAATGGGCAGATAAAGGCAGAGTGCGATGGTCAGCAGACCCAGCCCATAACTTAACCAGACATACAGGCCATGACCGCCCATATTTAAAAAATCTGCAAAGGTTTCAAACGCCATAGTTCACCTAAAATTTGAGTTGGCTGTAAGGTAGTGTCATTTTCTGACACAAACCTTAACTACCAAGAAGCTCTTTTACCCAGCCTGCACGGCGTTCGCGAGTTAAAATCTCATTACGAAGACGCAACATCATCGCTAGCCCAAACACTAGGTAGAGAGCGATCACCATCACCAGAAGTGGCATCCACATCTCAGCGGGCATGGCCGGTTTCTCTGTGATTTTAAAAGTGGCTGGCTGATGCAGTGTGTTCCACCACTCCACCGAGTATTTAATGATCGGAATGTTAACCAGACCCACTAACGCCAATACCGCCGTCGACTTAGCGGCTGTGGTTTCACTCTCAATAGCCGAGTTGAGCGCCATCACCCCCAAGTAGAGGAATAGAAGCACTAACATTGAGGTTAAACGCGCATCCCAAACCCACCAAGAGCCCCAGGTAGGCTTACCCCAAATAGCACCGGTTGCCAGAGCTAACACAGCGAGCGCAGCTCCCAGTGGCGCCACAGATTTGGCTACCATATCGGCCACTTTCATCTTCCAGATCAGGCCAATTGCACCGGCAATCGCCATCAACATATAGAAGCTCTGCGCCAGAATCGCCGTCGGTACATGCAGATAGATAATGCGGAAGCTATTGCCCTGCTGATAATCCGATGGCGCAAACGCTAGCCCCCACACCAGACCAATAACAAACAAAAGACCACCAATGGCCGCAAACCAGGGAATCAATTTACCGGTGATCGAGTAACACCAACGAGGTGATGCCAACTGATAGAACCAACGAGGTAACCAACTACTAGCCATAACTTTTATCCACTCACTGAAATTCGTAATGCCGCACCGGCTGCAATAGGCGCCAATGCCAATGCTAATGCCAACATAGCCCCCAACAGCGCCAGATAACCGTCTAGGGGCAAACCTGTTACTGCTGCTTGTACGGCGCTAGAGCCAAAAATGAGCACCGGAATATACAAGGGCAAAACCAACAGAGAGATCAACACGCCACCACGACGCAGACCCACCGTCAGTGCTGCACCGATCGCACCGATCAGTGACAGCGTTGGAGTGCCCAACAACAGACTGAGCATCAACCCGGGCATCCCCTCCGAAGGCAAGAACAACATCACACCCAAAAGGGGTGCCACTAAAGTCAACGCCAAACCTGATAGCAACCAGTGAGCTAACACTTTGGATAGCACCACTAAAAAGACTGGCTGAGGTGATAGCAGCAACTGCTCTAACGAGCCATCTTCGTAGTCCGATTTAAACAGGGTCTCCATCGACAACAGTGTTGCCAAAAGAGCCGCTACCCAGACCAGACCGGGGGCTAACTGAGAGAGAAAATTCGGCTCTGGGCTAACTCCGATTGGAAAGAGTGACGCGACAATTAAAAAGAAGATCAGCGGATTCACCAGTTCGCTTTTGCGACGAAACGCGAGCGTAAGATCACGCTTAAAAGTCTGCTTAAACAGCTGTAGAGTGGAACTCATTATGACCACTCCCGTTGAGACGAGGCGAAGTGTTCAACATTGATGGTATGCAGAGGAATCTCTGCACTAAGATCCTGGTGCGTAGTCATAATGACACTGCCACCCGCTTGAATGTGCTCAACCATTAACGCCTCTTTCGCTGCCACACCAATTTTATCGATTGCTGTAAACGGCTCATCGAGTATCCAGAGTTTCGCTCTGCTCATATAGAGTTTTGCCAGTGCGATACGACGCTTCTGACCGGCGGAAAGCTGATGCGCAGGAACATCTTCAAACCCTTTCAAACCCACACTCTCTAGTGCTTGTTGCGCTCGACTAGCGTCCAAAGAGGGGTGTAATGCACACTGCCAATGCAGATTCTCCTCTGCCGTCAACATGGCACTGACACCGGCTTGGTGACCTATGTATAGTAGTTCTGATAGGAATTGTTCACGCACCTCATCCATTGGCTCACCGCGCCAATAGAGCTCACCTTCATAATGGGAGCTGAGACCACACAAAATACTCAGCAGCGTCGTTTTACCGGAGCCATTGCGTCCTTCAACCTGCCAGATTTCACCTTCGGAGACAGTCAGCTGTAGATGATCGAACAGAATACGATCATCACGCTCACAAAATAGGGATTGGGCTGTTAAAAGCGCCTGCGCCACAAAGACTCCAAAAGGTTAGCAAATTACAATTCGCGAAATTATAACCTTATTACCATCTGTAGTCAGGTAGAGATAGCAGTTAAAGCGGAGTATCGCCGTGCTTGAGACGGACATACATCAACGCTACGGAGATTGCGTCACCTAACGCCGTATGACGTTGAATCATAGGCATATTCAGTTTGTCAGCAATAGTGTCGAACCGCAGGTCGACATCACCCCCAACGTGACGCCACTTAATGATGTCGTGATAGACGTGCGACAGCTCGATCGCCTTATTAGGAAGACCAAAGCCAAACGCAGGACGCAAGAACTTATCGAGCATGCGAATATCGTAGTTGACGTAGTAGCCGAGGATGGGGCGATTACCGACAAACTCCAACACCTGCTCCAGCGCCTCCTCAATGGAGACACCGTCGGCCAGATCGGCTGCGCGGATTTTATGGATTTTGATCGATTCAGCCGTCAAATCAGCCGGTGGTTTCAATTTAATATCAAGACGATCACTGGTCTTTACGCGCTTACCTTTGATTTTGACGGCGCCAATCGACAGTATTGATGCCTCGCTGACATCAAGACTGGTTGTCTCACAATCTAACGAGACAACCTCATCACCCTCATACTGATCAAAAAGAGAGACCCAACGCGGATCTTTAACCGCACGTTTGTCTTTAAATTTGCGTATAGCACGAGGCAATATCATGTTTAACCAATATCCTTTTGGTTCAGAAGCACTATTCAGCTTAGCTCGACAGATGGAATCGGGACGTTAGTGATTTCTTAAAGCTTTTCACGACTAACAGAGCATCCCTTAACAACTCTCTATCCATTTTATTCAATTGTTGCAACTCAATGATATTAGGCGTTGGGTCAATACCATCCTCTGCCTGCTCTGCACGACGGATCTGCTGACGCAGACGAATGTTCACAAACAGACCTAGTGCTTCTGAGATATCTTTAGAGACACTCTCTTGCATTACCCCTGCATCGACCAGGGCCTCTAAACGCTCAAAGGTATTGGTAGCAAGGATTCTCTGCTCAAGCGCGAAGGTTCTTACGCCATGAACAATAGGAAAAATTCCGCCCTTCTTGATATCCAACTCTCCACGCTCTTTTAAATTGCCAAAGAAGGTTAACGGTGTATCAAACTCAACCGCCGCTTTAGCAAAATGCGAGAAGAACAGATCATTGTTACGCATAGTACGCAGGAACCAGTTTCGAGCCACTTTAAACAGTGCTACGTTACCCGCGACCGGCTTGGCATCCACCGCTATCGCCAGTCGCATCTGGTCCTCGGGATCGCTGCTCATCGACCAGTCCTGCAGTTTCTGGGTCCAGTCATCGACTGAATTGATCCACTCAGGGTTAGAGACCATGATATTGCCGGGACAAGGCGGGAAGCCAAACGAAATTAACGTCTCACTAAAGCGCTGCATGGTCTGTCGCTTTTCAGCCCAGTTAAGGCCATTACGAAAGATCAACGCGTTGTCTTGATCCGTCTTCATGATCTGCTCACCGCGACCTTCAGACCCCATCACAATCAAGCAGACGTGAGGCTGCATATCGGCCGGCACCACCAGATCAAACAGCTTAGCGATGATCCGTTTATTCATCGCCGCAAGAAGATCCATAGTAAAACGAATACGAACACCGGTAGAGATCAGCGCTTTGATGAGGTTGTTCAACCCTGTTGCTGCCTCTCTGAGATCCTCTATCGTACTGGCTCGCTCAAGGCGCAGACCAATCACGTGCGAGTGACTAGAGAAGTAGGAGAGCACGTCCGTCAGTTGCACCACGCCAACCAGGGTATCGCCCTCCATGACAACCACACGCTCGATCTGTTGCTGCGTCATAATGACCAAAGCGTTAAAAAGGAAGTCGTCCGGCTTACAGGTGATCAATCGATAGGTCGCGATGGTCGCAACATCCTCATCGACTGAACCATCATTGAGAACAATAGCATTGAGAATATCGGTACCAGTCACCATACCAATACGACTACCACGACGAACTAAGACCGAATCCGACTTAGTCTCGCGCATCAGTTGAGTCGACTCTTTAATGCTAGTCCCTTCATTAACGATCAGAGGGTCACGAACCACCGCCTCTTCTATCGTCGCCAGCATAAACTCAGCCATATCCTGGCCTTCGCCCTGCTGCGCAACGATTTCTGATTTCGCGGCTAGATTTTGTTGGAAATAGTCGGCAAAACCGGGATTCGAGTCGATCAGCTCAAGCAGGATATCGGTCGAGAAGATATGACAGATCGTCTCCTCTTCGGCTGTGAAGTTATGAATGGCAGAGCCATGCATCGCGGACCAACCACCAAAGTAGTCCTCATTCTCATAGTGCATGAAGACGTGTAGCATCTCATCATCTTCATCCTGAGGCTCACTCTCTGCTACGCGACCTCGAAAGACCACATAGACACCTTCTGACTGATCACCCGCTTTAATGATCACCTCACCAGATTGGTAGTAGCCGATATCAAGATTGGAGCGCAAGAACTCCTGTTCGGACTCAGTCAGCAGGCTAAAAGGGAGATTCCCCATCTTAAAAGAATCAGGCATTGGACCCTCACTTCGGTCGTCGAATAATCAATTGAGTATTGCGCGTTTTAGAAAAAATTGCAGGAACTCAAATCAACTTTTTCTGAAAAGCGTCACGGTTTTAGTTTCACTAAATTCGTTCCTACAAAGTTAGGTTGTAGGAGGGAATTGGCGCGCAGCGACAAACCCCGACATCTATACAAAGCCACCATCGGCAATTAAAAAAGGCGCCCCGAAGGACGCCTTTCTCATTGTCAGCTAGCTCTTAGTGAGACTGAGCTGCGCCCGCACCACGTGGGATACGGATGTCTTCAACGATCTGCTGGATTTCAGCAGGTGGTTCAGCTGTCATAGAAGAGACAACTTTAGCCACAACGAAGTTCAGGATCATACCCACAGTACCGAAGCCCTCTGGAGAGATACCGAACCACATTTCGTCTTTAGTGCCGCCCATGAACTTGAAGTACACGATGTAAGCCATAGTCGATACGATACCAACGACCATACCAGCGACTGCACCTTGAGTGTTCATGCGCTTGCTGAAGATACCCATTAGGATCGCAGGGAATACAGAACATGCTGCTAGACCGAATGCCAATGCAACAACCTGTGCTACGAAGCCTGGAGGGTTAACACCGAAGTAACCAGCCACAAGAATCGCAACGACTGCTGCACCACGTGCGTATAGAAGCTCCTGCTTGTCGGTGATGTTCGGATTGATGGTTTTCTTCATCAAGTCGTGCGAGATCGATGTCGAGATTACCAACAGAAGACCCGCTGCTGTTGATAGTGCCGCTGCCACCGCACCTGCTGCCACTAGAGCGATTACCCAAGCTGGAAGCTGAGCGATCTCTGGGTTAGCAAGTACCATGATGTCACGGTTAACTGTTAGCTCGTTTGCATCTGTTTTGCTGTAGAAAACAACGCCATCGTTGTTTTTGTCTTCCCACTTGATAAGACCAGTGTTTTCCCAACGAGCGAACCACTCAGGGATGTCTTCGTATTTAACACCCGTGTTAGCAACGCCAGAAGCCGCAGTTTCAGCAGTACCGTTTACAGTCTGGATTAGGTTTACGCGACCGAAGCCCGCAACACCTGGTACAGATGTGTAAAGGATAGCGATGAAGATAAGCGCCCAACCAGCTGAGATACGCGCATCTTTTACGCGAGGTACAGTGAAGAAGCGAACGATTACGTGAGGAAGACCTGCAGTACCACACATTAGTGCAGCCGTCATGAAGAATAGGTCAACCGTAGTTTTAGAACCTGCAGTGTACTGAGCAAAACCTAGCTCAACAGACAATGCATCCAGAGTCGCAAGTACTGACTGACCGCTCTCCAGAGTTGCACCTAGTGCAGTCTGTGGAAGGAAGTGACCAGTTACCTGAACTGATAGGAAGATCGCAGGAACCATGAATGCAAGGATCAATACACAGTACTGAGCAACCTGAGTGTAAGTAATACCCTTCATACCGCCTAGTACAGCGTAGAAGAATACGATCGCCATGCCGATAATTACACCTGTGTTGATGTCTACGTGTAGGTAACGTGAGAATACGATACCAACACCACGCATCTGACCAGCCACGTAAGTGAACGAGATGATGATTGTACAGATAACCGCAATCGTACGAGCAGTGTTGCTGTAGTAACGGTCACCGATGAAGTCAGGCACTGTGAACTTACCAAACTTACGTAGGTAAGGTGCAAGTAGCATCGCTAGTAGTACGTAACCACCTGTCCAACCCATTAGGTAAGCAGATGCGTCACGACCGATGAACGATACGATACCCGCTAGTGAGATGAACGATGCAGCAGACATCCAGTCAGCAGCAGTCGCCATACCGTTTGCAACAGGTGGTACACCACCGCCTGCAACGTAGAACTCTTTAGTTGATCCGGCACGTGCCCAGATCGCAATACCAATGTAAAGGGCGAAAGAGCCACCTACAAATAGAAACGTTAACGCGTCAAGACTCATGATTTACTCCTTACTCGTGAACGTCGTATTTTTCGTCAAGTTTGTTCATGCTAGACACGTAAGCCCAGATCAACGCGACGAATACAAAAATTGAACCCTGTTGAGCAAACCAGAATCCTAGCGGGAAGCCGAAGAATTGGATTTGATCAAGAGCGTCGACGAATAGCACACCGCATCCAAACGATACGACGAACCAGATCGCCATGTAGGTGATAATAATGCGAAGGTTCTCACCCCAGTATGCCTGCGCATTTTCTTTGGTCATTGACATAACCTATCCCTTTACAAGTTGTTGTTATAAACAAAAAGGCTGTGATTACCACAGTTGTCGACATCATACCTAAGCCATCTCCCTAAAAGGAGAGCAACTTTAGTCGCACAGACTTAAGTAAGTGGCTGATTTTAATGATTTTTCAAACTTTTAGATATACCTTTATAACCAAAATCACATCAAAAACACTGTTTTTAAGCATTGAACTGAAACTTTTGGTCGAAACGGCACAAATCGTTAGAATGTCCTGCAACCGTTGTTAGGAATTACACCATGCTGTCAGGTCTATCCGTCACCCTTATCGCTTTAGGCTACCTTGGCCTACTATTTGCGATCGCTTACTTAGGCGATCGAAGTCGTGCCGGAAAGAGCTGGGCGGGCAACCCGATCATCTATTCACTCTCCTTGGCGGTTTACTGTTCATCTTGGACCTTTTACGGTGCCGTCGGACGAGCCCACACCACTGGCTGGGAGTTTTTGGCGACCTATATTGGGCCGGTTATTGTCTTCATTTTGGGCTGGCAGGTTATTGAGAAGATCAGTCGCGTCAGTAAACAGCAGAACATTACTACCATCTCCGACTTTATCTCGTCACGTTACGGCAAAAGCCAAACCATCGCCGTTCTGGTTACTGTAATAGCAGTTTTGGGAACCATTCCCTACATCGCGCTTCAGCTGAAAGCGGTCGCAGTGAGTTACAACGCGATCGCTCCGGCTGCGACGGAAGCGCTGAGCAAAGGTAGTGATACCGCCCTTGTTGTAGCGCTCACAATGGCCCTATTCGCGATTTTGTTTGGTACTCGCCATATTGATGCCACTGAGCACCATCAGGGTTTGGTATTAGCCGTTGCGTTTGAGTCGGTCATCAAATTGACGGCCTTCCTTGCGGTCGGTTTCTTTGTCACCTTTGAATTCTATGGTGGTGTAGAGCAGACAGTTGCCAGTGTTCAATCGCAACTGCACTCGACTAACTTTTCAGGCTCGCTGTTTGCGGGGAGTTTCTTAACTGAAATTCTGCTGGCCTGTGGTGCGATCATCTGTCTACCACGCCAGTTTCATGTGACCATTGTCGAGAACATCAAACACAACAATCTTAGAATCGCCCGCTGGCTCTTCCCTGCTTACCTATTTCTACTAGCGCTATTCGTTCTACCCATCGCGTCGGCCGGTGCTATCTCACTGCCAACTTTTGCGCTTAACCCGGACTCCTGGGTACTGACCTTACCGTTAAGCCAGGGCCACCCGGGGCTGGCAACCTTTGCTTTTATCGGTGGTCTTTCAGCGGCGACCAGTATGGTTATCGTGGCCTCTATTACTCTGGCTACCATGGTCTGTAACGACATAGTCATTCCTATTCTGCTGCGCATTCCGAGTCTTCGCATTGCAGAGAGCAAAGATCTTGGCCGACTACTGTTAAGTGTGCGCCGTATCACCATCTTCATGCTTCTGTTGATGGGCTACTTCTACTACCGAATTTTGGGGGACCAGGGTTCCCTCGCCTCCTTTGGTCTACTCGCCTTTGTCGCAGCGATTCAATTCTTACCCAGTATCATCGGTGCGTTGTACTGGAAAGAGGGCAACCGAAGCGGTGCCATTGCTGGCTTAGTAAGCGGCTTTGCACTCTGGTGCTATACGCTAGTCTACCCTGTATTCGAAGTCGCCAATTTAGTTCCTGATACACTGATACGTGACGGTGTCATTCCAACTTGGTTACAACCAACCTCCCTATTTGGAATTCAAGGAATTAACCCACTGACTCATGGTGTCATCTGGTCTCTGGGAATTAACATTCTGGCCTACTACCTAGTATCCAACCTAACGCGCGCCCGTTTAGTAGATCGAATTCAAGCCAGTGCGTATGTCGATAGCCGACGTGACGAAACAACAGAGCCAGGTCGTCAGACGACGCCCGTCACCATCAGCGACCTGCAGATGCTTGCTGAGCGTTTCTTGGGCATTCGCCGCACACAAGAGGCGATGAACGAGTATTGGAGCAGTCGCGATGAAGAGCCATTGTCAGCGGGTGTCAAAGCGGATAACGAACTGATCCAATATATAGAACGCCTACTGGCTGGTGTTATCGGTGCGTCATCAGCCCGCATCGTCATGGACTCGACACTGCGCGGTAAAGATATGCAGATTGGCGATGTCGTTGCGATTGTTGATGAGGCATCACAGGCACTGCGTTTCAACAAATCGCTGCTACAGTCGACCATTGAGAACGTCTCTTTGGGCATCAGCGTAGTCGATCAGAAGTATCGTCTGGTTGCATGGAACCAAAAGTTCATCGACATGTTCGACTACCCAGAAGAGCTAATTAGCGTCGGCCGCCCCATCGAGGAGATTATCCGTTTCAACGCGGTTCATGGTGAGTATGGATTCTCTGGAAACTCCATCGATGAACAGGTTGAACAGCGCATGCAGCTGCTGCGTTCTGGCAAACCGCACGGGTTTGAACGTTATCGCCCGAACGGCCAAGTGTTAGAGGTACGCGGTAACCCGATGCCCGATGGCGGTTACGTCAACACCTACATGGATATTACCGAGCACAAGCGTGTCGAAGATGCACTGCGTGAGAGTGAGCAGAACATCCGTGTCTATACCGACAACGTGCCGGTCATGATCAGCTATCTTGATCCGGAACAGAACTACCTATTCGTCAACAAAGCGTTTGCTGATGGCGTTGGCATTAACCGACATACCATTGCCGGCACACCTAGTCATACCATCATGCCTAAAGATCAGTATGAGTTGCGCCAGCCGTTCGTGAGACGTGTATTGCAGGGTGAACGTGTCAAATTTGAAGCTCGCTTACCGACCCAAGACGATTCACTGCGCTTTGCTGAGTTAACGATGATTCCGCACATTGGCGAGTACGGGGACATCTTGGGTTACTTCACACTTTACCAAGATATCACAGAGCGCCGTAATGCCGAGATCGCTCTGCAAGAGACTAATGAAAACCTTGAGAAACGTGTTGAAGAGCGCACCCAAGCGGTATCCCTAATTAACAAAGAGCTGCGCAAAGAGAACACCGTCCGTGCGCTAATGGAAGATGAACTACGCCAGGCCAAATCGGATGCTGAAGCGGCCAACTTAGGTAAAACACGATTCTTGGCTGCGGCCAGCCACGACCTGCTGCAACCACTGAATGCGGCTCGTCTCTTCACATCGGCGCTGGCTCAACAGAGTCACCAGAACGAGACCGCACAGTTGGTTGATAACTTGGATGGTGCTCTGCGATCAGCGGAAGAGCTCATTACTGCCATACTGGACATCTCCAAGCTGGATGCCGGTGCGCTAGAGCCCAACATGACTCACTTCTCTGTCCAAAACGTCTTCTCGAACCTGGATACTGAATTCACCGCTATGGCGGAGAAGAAAGGGCTGAAATTCAAGAGTATCGACTGCAAAGCGGTGGTGCATTCAGATCAAACACTACTGCGTCGTATTCTGCAGAACTTCATCTCAAATGCGATCCGCTACACCAACTCGGGCCGAGTACTGCTGGGTGTTCGCCACCACAGCAAGTTTATCCGCATTGAAGTATGGGATACCGGTGTCGGCATTGCAGAGGATAAGATCTCTGAAGTCTTTGAAGAGTTTCGTCGCATCGACAACCCACGCCACTCAGAGGTACAAGGGCTCGGATTAGGCTTGGCGATTACAGAACGTATCGCCAAGATGCTGAAGCATAAGCTGAATGTTCGATCCTGGCCGACCAAAGGCACGGTCTTCAGTGTTGATGTTCCGCTGGGCGACCCTGCACTTGCTGTGAAGCAGAAACCACAACAGCGTGGCTGGATCCGCTCGAAAGGCCTAAACGGCGTCAACGTATTGGTGATCGATAACGAACCGAAGATCCTAGAGGGGATGACCGCACTACTGACCGGCTGGAGCTGTGAAGTACGAACCGCCCTCTCCATTCAAGCGGCTGTTGAAACCTGTAGCGATGGTTCATTCAGACCGGACATCATGCTGGTCGATTACCACCTTGGCGAGACCGATACCGGCATCATGGCATTGAAAGAGCTAGCTGAACTGGGACTCGGCGACGTGCCGGCAATCATCATCACCGCCGACCGAACCGACGAGGTTAAAGCAGAGATAACAGAACACGGCGCGATACTGCTGAACAAACCGGTCAAACCAGCCGCTCTGCGCCAGCTGATCAGCAAAAACGTCTCGAAGTAGCTGTTGGAGCGGTCTTAAACTTGTTGTTGGAGCGGTCTTAAAAAGGCCGCGATTTTTTGACGGCTGTGTCTGGCCTTCAGCCTGACACCACTTTCTTTTAAACCCCAGCCTTCCACCCAGACGTTATCGGATAACGTCGGTCACGACCAAAGCCACGATTGGTAATACGCGTTCCGATCGGCGCTTGGCGACGTTTATACTCATTAATATCGATTAGACGAATCACTCGCAGTACATCGGCTTCGTTGTACCCCTCAGCAATAATCATCTCTGCGCTGTAATCATGCTCGACGTACATCTCGATGATCGCATCCAACTGATCGTAATCTGGCAAGCTGTCTTGGTCTGTTTGATCTGGACGAAGTTCAGCCGAGGGTGGACGAGTGATGACACGCTCTGGGATGACCGGGCTGATCGTATTGCGGTAACGCGATAGCTCATAGACCAGAGTTTTCGGAATATCTTTAAGAACACAGAAACCACCCGCCATGTCACCGTACAAGGTTGAATAACCGACGGCCGTTTCCGATTTATTGCTGGTCGTAAGAACGAGGTAGCCTTTCTTATTAGAGATCGCCATTAACAAGACACCCCGACAGCGTGCTTGCAGGTTCTCTTCCGTTGCATCGACCTCTGTGCCAGCAAATTCGCCCGCCAACTCCTGCATGAATGCTTCATACATCGGTTCAATCGAGATCACTGAGTGGCGAATGCCTAGAGCCTCTGCTTCCAGTGCAGCATCTTCGACACTGATAGAGGAGGTGTACTTAAACGGCATCATGACACACTCAACGCGATCCGGACCCAAGGCATCCACAGCAACTGCAGCCGTTAATGCCGAATCGATACCGCCAGATAGGCCAAACACTACCCCCTTAAAGCCGTTCTTGTTAACGTAATCACGCACACCCATTACAAGCGTTTGGTAGACCATACTATAGTGATCAGCTTCGGGCGTTGAAGGCTGTAGCGGCTCAACAGCACCCGATTCAAGATCGATAGATACCTTGTAGATACCCTCTTCATGATGAGGCGCCATGTAGGCTAGCTGCCCCTTGGCATCCACGACCTGCGAACCACCATCAAAGACCAACTCATCCTGCGCACCCACTTGGTTTACATAGACAATCGGGGCATTTGCAGTGGTTGCACGATCTTGTAACGCCTCGGTACGCTCATTGGTTTTACCCATGTGATAGGGAGATGCATTAGGCACAAGAATCGCTTTAACACCGGCCTCGGCCTGGCGTTGAGTCGGCTCTCTCTCCCAAATATCGGCACAGATTTGCAGCCCTAAAGTGTGACCCTTGTACTCAAATACACCGTCATTAGTGTGCGGTTCAAAGTAGCGATCTTCATCAAAGACAAGATAGTTAGGCAGATGCTGTTTGGCATACTCGATCAACACCTCACCATCCTCAATGATGGCCGCCATGTTGCGTAACTCGCCCTCTTTCTCAGCTGGATAGCCCACCAACAAAGCAATGCCGCGGACCTCAGTTTTCAAGCGATTTAGAGCTTCATCAACCCGTCGTTTAAGACTGGGACGCAGAAGCAGATCTTCAGGCGGATAACCGGTTATCGACAGCTCCGAAAAGACGATGATATCCGTATCACCTTGAGACGCTGCATCCATAGCAGCATCGATCATCTTTTGTGTATTACCCGGAATATCACCGACAAGAAAATTGATTTGAGCGAGCGCGACGACAAGTTGCTGAGACATAAAGCGATCTGAAATCTTCAAATTAAATAGATTGCCAAAGTATACGCACATCCCCCGTAGGAGGGAATTTGAGCAAAGCGAAAAAGCCCGAAAATTCATTCATGACGACTGGCTTCAGCCTATCACCACCCCAATAAAAAGCACCCTGTTGGAGCTTTCTCAAAGAGGAAGCGATCAGGTGACTGGTTTTAACCTGTCATCCGCACCATGGAAAAACACACCCTGTAGGAGGCCACCCAAAGGGACGCCGACCGCTTTTAATCATCCGCAGATGTTTGGCAGAAACTTGGCAAATACTCACTAGGAATCAACGACTCATCCGAATCATCACTAATACATCGCCAAGTCGTCGGAAAATCCGGATTCTCCGCCCGCAACACAAACCGCCGCCCTTCCAGCGCATCAATATTGGCAATCGATACCCGAATCTCGCCGGCAGAATGGCTCCACCAGGCATTTTTCACATAAGCGGAGTTATCACCAAAGTATTCATTACTGATACCTAACTCACTTAGAGCTTTGGTCCAATGTAATTTAGAAAGCCCTGAAGTACCGCCATTCGCAATCGCATAATTAACTAGCGCCAACTTGATGGGCTCAGTCGCTGCCAGAGCATCCATCAACTTGGCACGCACCGTGAATTGGGTATACGCAGGCAACGCAATGGAAGAGAGAATAGCGATGATCACGACCGCGATCATCAGTTCGATAAGGGTATAGCCACCCTTCCTTGGGTGATTGTAACCGTCCATGGTTACCTCCTTTCAAAAATACCACCTTAAATCTTGTGAGTTTTTAATTGTTGGTTGTTGATAGGGTTATTGAATCGCTACAACTAATACCACCAGAAGTATTAGTAACTGTAAGTTTAAATGAAACACTTGAGTCTTTCGGAGCTAAGACAGTCGCTTTTGTTTCACTGATATTAGATATGTTTTGTATGGAGCTGTTAGCACTAGAAACAGAGGTGGCGTTCTCTGCAGCATTTGTAATTGTATATTCAAGTGTAAATTCCTTATTTTTCGTAACAGTTGAAGATGGTGATGTAATTTCAACCGTACAAAAACCATCTAATGAAGAGCAATCGTCAGATACAAAAACCGATTGCCCCCCCATGTCACTAGAAACACCTACGAACTCTTCTAATCCGTTTGTTGGGGAACAGATCTGGTACCCGCTATCAGTTAATTGATCGTTTAAAACATGCTGTATTTGTCCAGTCCACGATCCCGATGTGTAAATATCACAATCATATTGCTCCCCAGTAGTTGTGCAAACTTGATATGTTCCAGACTGAGAGTCGTCACAGCTTCCATCTTCTTGAACATAACACGCTGTTATATAGCCACTTGGAAATTGATCTGTAGAACTTAAGATTGCATTAGAAGCGGATAACCCTATGCTAGAAGCAGCAGCAACTGCGCCGGAGACAGAACCAGAAATTGAGATTTTCGAAGCTGAAACTGTTGCAACCCCAATAGAAACAATTTGATTTGGACAATTCTTAGAACCTTCTATATCCAAACAAACATAATCTCCTTTATTACCTAAAAAATTATTAAATGCAGCACCTACCACACCCGAGAATAAACTAGTGTACTCAGAATTATTAATTGCTGATGACGTGGCTTGTAGCGGAGTAGTGGTACTTTCGGCCAACACGAAATTGTGCCCTGCAACCCTGTCAGGTTTGTCCGACCCATAGCCATAAATATCGCCAGGTTCAAGACCTTTTGAGATTAAAATTAAATTTCCATCATTATCAAATAGTGCTCCCCCATCACCGAAAGCAACCGAATATCCACGGTAAATTCTTTGGTTATTGTCTGCCCATTCTGGAGACCGAGAATCCAAATTAGTTACATTGCACAATATAGGATTATAACTCGCATCACTTGTATCACAGGTCGGGTCACCCACTACAGATTGTGAAGTATCCGAGCCTATAAATATAGGAATGTTCCCGTACCAACCACCGCCAAAGAAACACACATACTCGATAAATAATCCATTTACACCATTTTGTATTGGCCCTTTTGGACATACACCAGTATCAGAGGGTTTGATTACAAAATTAGAGTCATCTGGCGAAACATCGATCTCATCAAGAACGTAAACGATACCTCGAACTTCCGCAAAACCTGCAGAGTCAGTTGTAACTAGCAACTCTTTTTCTTCACCATTGATAGTCGAAATTAAACGAATTTCATTAGATCCTTCAGCTTGTGAAACAACCACGTTTTTAAGTGTCACACCAACTGGTAGCACTCCTCCTGGTGCGTCGTCACCATAACTTGCATTGCCGGTTGGCGGATTAATATTTGTTCCCAACCCACTAAGATCAACTCCAGTAACAGTACCACCAACCAAAGAAATATCGAAAGCATCAGCAACTACTACAGTAGAAAGGTTGATGTTATTTTCTGAATCGCATTCAGAGCCACCCCAGTAAACGTTAACAACTCCCATAACAGAATCAGTAGTTGTGTCAGGGGTTAATGTTCCATTGATTGAAAAAGTTTCGCTCGATCCATTAACGATTTCACATGCAACTTCTGATGGCCAAGACCATGAAGAGGTTCCAAGTGATGCTAACTCAGCCTGCCCAGAAAGCTCTCTAAGCTTATCAATCTTTGCTTGAGCTAATAGAAGAGCCTCAAATCTTGCCTTCGTATCTGTGGATTCAGAAAACAGAGTTGTTGTGAAAAATGCCACGCCAAGCAGCCCAACAGCTGATACAACAAGTGCTATTAGGGCTTCAATAAGAACAAAACCACTACCTTTCTTTTGATGTAACATTACCAATCTCTCCAGCTGCCGACTAATGTCGATGCACTAGCGCCATCTCCCAATCCATTTGTGTAATTAGAATCAAACTCTATATTTATTCCTCCATTACCCATATCTACTGCGCCATAAGAAATAAGTGAGCCTTTAAATTTAGGACTATCAAACGACCCACCATTACCATTGAACTTGTCAACATTTCCCGAAACGAAAACTAAACCCGTTATAGCTGGTGGATTTCCAGCTGACCAGTCATCGTCAATTACGATTACTTTTTGATCTACTCCTAAATCTGTCGAGCTAGGAATACTCACTCCCGTCGTACCTGTCTCTTTAGTGTTTTTGAGGCAAATAACGCTACCGGCATTTTCAATTGCTTCTTTAAAGGTTTCAAAGCCATTAAATGTACTATCGTCATTTTCATCAATAAAATTCTCTTCACCTCCACAGAAAGTTACGATTTCTGACCCCAGAAATGCCTCTTCAAACTCGGTTTTATCCAAAGTGCTTAGAGCTGGATCATTTTCAATTAAATCACTACCTCTGACATTCTTATTGGAAGATTCGATATAAGTACCAAGTTCACTTGGGTGAGGTACATAGCTACTCCAAGTACCTCCACCTGATGAACCTATATCAACAGAATCACCACTCCATATGGTAAAATTCCCGGAGTTGTTTTTTATTGTAAAGTTCCCAGAAAGAGTAGTACCGCCTGCGGCAACAATAGGAACTTTCGGCGGGTTTAATTTCTGATAGCTAATTACGGCACTAACTATCCGCGAAACAGATCCATCACCACTATCACCTTGTGCGTATAACTTTAAAACATCCCCCTCAAATTCACCCCAATAAGCCCAAGTTGAACCTGTTGTATCAAGAGAGCCAGAAGTTCTTTCAGAGTAACTTGGCAATTCCATTGTTTCTCTGAAAGCAGATACACCCAGTGACAAACCAGACTGCGCAGCTTCAAAAGCAGCGATAGCACGTTGCTCATCTGCCACCACTTGTTTTTCATTGATAATAGAAGAAGAAATCGTGAAAGCTGTAATAGTTGTAGCCATTAGCAGAACGATAACTGTAACTAGTGTCGCTATGCCTTTTTGATTTTGTATTCGGTGAGAAATGATCATGTTCAGTCCTCAACGTAGTTGTTAGGTATTAATACAGAGACTGATTTTGTAGAGCTTATTGATTCAGTCGCATGAGATGCAGCAATAGATATATCTACCGATCGAGAGTAGACGGTAACGCTACCGTTAGCTGTGGACACGGTATTCAAAGTAAACGTTAGGTCACTAATATTCATAACCGTTTTATCTGTAAAAGCAGTCCAATCAGAATCATCACAACCGTCCAATGATCCTGACTTTGTATAAATGACGTTATCTAATAACTTAAAGCCCTTTTGATCAGGTAAAACCTTTGGATCAGATGAAACATTGGTCTCGTCATCTGAATTAACATCGTAACCATACAAAATGCAGTCTCCACTCACATTAACATCTAGAGCGGAGCTAGTTGTCTGGTAGTAACTATTACTACCTTGAGCCGAATAGCCATGACGACGAATCTCGCCGCTCATAGTATCTAGAAGAATGCTCAATTCTCGGTTGAGTTGAGTAGAAGCTAGGGTTGTTTTACTCACATTAAATATCTGCAGGTAGAGAAACAGCGCTCCAGAAAGAACGATAAGACCCACCGCCATACCGATCATCAGTTCAATCAAGGTATAGCCAGACTGAAACTTCATTCTCAATCTACTCATCTACCACCCTAATCAACTGATTATTGGAAATGAATATTTTTCGAGAGTCACCGTTTGCACCAGTGACTGGAATAGAGACTGACGCAGCTGACAATGCCGGCATTACAAACGCTGTACTTACTCCGGTTGAAACCGTGACGCCAGGGTAATCACGTCCGTGAGCATAGATCGGGGCATCAGACGATGCACATGTTGCATTACTCACACTGGATGCATACGCACACCAGTCACCCGAATCATCGCTGACAAAGAAGTATCGAGTGCCATTGTTCGATACAGCTTGGCGCCTAGCCAATATAGCCTGACTGTAGATTGCCTGAGCTGCACCTAACAAACGCTCTCTAGCGATGTAATCTTGGTATGAAGGTATAGCGATAGCCGCAATGATTCCGATAATGGCGACAGTCACCATTAATTCGATTGCACTGACTCCTTTTTGATACACAAAATAAGACATTGCTATCTGCCCCAACAGTCCAAATCAACGTAGCTACCAGCTCCAGAAGTCGGGCCATTTCGATTGACGGCAAAGGGCTCTTCACATTCGTCATCAACATGTCCTGCAACGGCCTTTATCTCAAACGAACTAGTTGAATTACTGACTACAGTTAAAGTGTAATAACCATCGTTAGAGGAAATACTATTAGTCCCCCAAAGTTCTAATGAATCAGCAAATTCGGTGTTATTGGCTCTAAACTTTTCTTGATCAATTCGCGCTTGAGATAGCGAGTTCATAGCGTCTGACCTCTTAGCCTGTATGGCATAATCCTGATAAGCCGGATAAGCGATAGCCGCAAGAATTCCGATGATCGTCACTACGATCATCAGTTCAATCAGAGTAAAGCCTTTTTGGTGACGCATTGAATCCCTCCGTTACATTCATTAAATATAGCAGAGGAACAGAAAATGGAGGGGGTTTTACTGAATATTCAGAACCTGAACTTCGAAAAGAATCGTTTTTCCTGCAAGAGGGTGATTGAAATCAACCTCCACACGCTCGTCATCGAACTCGACGATGACACCGGGCAGTTCGCCACCGGGCTCTTGGAATGAGATGACCAAGCCTGGCTCTAGCTCCATATCTTTGAAGTCTGAGCGTTTCATGGTTTGGATGTTGCTTGGATTGTGCTGACCAAAGCCGCGCTCTGGATCGATGGTTAGATCGAGATGATCGCCCACTTTCAGCCCAGACAAAGCGGCTTCAAAGCCTTCGGGGATATTACCATCGCCCACTTCGAATTCGACAGGAGCACCTTCGAAGTTCGAGTCCACGATCTGTCCATCGGTGAGTTTGATCGCGAAGTGCATGGTCACTTTACGGCCCTGTTCAATGGTAAGTTCGCTCATCTATTAGCTCCGGTCTTTTGATAAAAATAGTGCATCAACAATCAATGCGATGGCGCCAAGGGTGATACCCACATCGGCGATATTAAAGGCTGGGAAATACCAACCTGCGTAGTGAAAGGACAAAAAATCCACTACATAACCGTGAACAATACGGTCAAAAAGATTGCCCAGAGCACCGCCTAAAATAGCGGCATAGCCAAAGGCCTGTATCTTTTTCTGTGGCTCCGTTTGGCGAAGCCAGTGAACGATCAACCCACTCACGACAACCGCAATGGCCACAAACAGCCAGCGCTGCCACCCTGCTTCACTGGCTAAAAAGCTAAAGGCTGCGCCCGTATTATGCAGCAGTCTTAGATCGAAGATGGGAAGAATAGCGATCGGCAGGTTGTAGCTCAGCATACTGGATGCCAACGCTTTACTGCCAAGATCAAGCACTACAATGGCTAGGCTGAGCCATAGCCACTGCAGTGCTGAAGGGTTACGCGTAGTGACGCTGCTCACCTTCGCCCTCTACGTTATCGACACAACGTGTACACAGCTCTGGGTGATCGGCGTTTTGACCGACATCTTCACGGTGGTGCCAACAACGAGCACACTTCGCCTCTTCCGACGCTTTAACTGCGACTTTAAGGCCTTCAACCGCCGTTTCACGAGCGTCTGCACCATTCGCTAGCGGCTCAATGCTGGCAGTCGATGTGATCAATACAAAACGAAGTTCATCACCTAGGCGATTCAGATCGGCTGTGATCTGCTCATCGGCATAGAGTGTTACTTCAGCAGCTAACGAGGCTTTGACTAGCTTCTCGTTACGCGCCTCTTCCAGACACTTGTTAACCGCCTGTTTAACCTGCAGCACACGCTCCCAGTATTCACGACCAAAGGCATCATCTGCAGTCATCTCAAACAAGCCTTCGTACCAGGTCGTTAGCATGGCACTTTCAGGGTTGTTACCTGGCAGCACTTCGATGATCTCATCAGCGGTGAAGCTCAAGATCGGTGCAATCCAGCGAACCAATGCCTGCGCAATATGGTAAAGGGCTGTCTGACAAGAACGACGAGCCAAGCTATCTGGCTTAGTCGTGTACTGACGATCTTTAATAATGTCTAGGTAGAAACCACCCAACTCTTGTGCACAGAAGTTGTGAACTTGCTGGTAAACATCCAAGAAACGGTAGCTGTTGTACGCATCGATCACTCGCTGCTGCAAACGGTAAGCAGAATCAACTGCCCAACGATCCAGCGCCAGCATCTCTTCTGGTTTTACGCTGTGCGCTTCTGGGTCAAAGCCGTTTAGGTTCGCCAATAGGAAGCGCGATGTATTTCGGATACGACGGTAGCTGTCTGCCGTACGCTGAAGAATCTGATCCGATACAGCCATATCACCCGAGTAGTCGGTAGAGGCAACCCAAAGTCGAAGAATATCCGCACCTAGTTTGTCATTCACCTGCTGTGGTGCAATGACGTTACCCAGTGACTTAGACATCTTGTAGCCCTTCTCATCGACAGTAAAGCCGTGAGTCAGAACCTGCTTGTACGGTGCACAACCGTTAATCGCAATCGATGTTTTCAGTGACGACTGGAACCAACCACGATGCTGATCCGACCCCTCTAGGTACATATCAGCCGGGAAGTGCAGGCTCTCTTTGGTACGCAGAACTGAGTGGTGCGTGACACCCGAATCGAACCAAACGTCCATGGTATCGGTCACTTTATCGTAATCCGCTGCTTCTTCACCCAACAGCTCTGCTGGATCTAGATCAAACCATGCGTCGATACCGGTCTCTTCGATACGCTGCGCAACCTGCTCGATCAACTCAGTCGTGCGTGGGTGAAGTTCACCTGTCTGCTTGTGAGTGAATAGCGTAATCGGCGTACCCCAAGTACGTTGACGTGATACACACCAATCTGGGCTCTGACCAACCATCGCTTCGATACGTGTCTGACCCCAATCTGGGAACCACTGTACGCCCTTGATCGCATTCATTGCGTCCGCTTTCAGGTTCTCTTTCTCCATAGAGATGAACCACTGCGGCGTTGCACGGTAGATCAGTGGCGTTTTGGTACGCCAGCAGTGTGGGTAGCTGTGTTGGAAACGTTTCAGGTGCACCAATTTACCTTCACGCTCTAGCGCTTCCGTCACTGGTGCATCCGCTTTGTAGACATGGATGCCAGCAAACTCACCTGCCGCGTCAGTGTAGACACCATCCGCTTGAACAAGGTTTAGGGTTTTAAGGTTGTAGCGGTTACCGACAACGAAGTCGTCCATACCGTGATCAGGCGCCGTGTGAACCGCACCGGTACCTGCATCGGTTGTAACGTGATCACCCAAAATCACAGGCACCTCACGATCAAACACAGGGTGTTCAAGTTGAAGCAGCTCCAGCGCCGCACCGTTTACACGGCCTAATACTTCAAACTTATCTACGCCCCAGCGCTCCATGATCGACTCAACCATTGACTCGGCTAGAACCTGGTAATCGACACCGCTCTCAAGGTGCACTTCAACCAGGGCATACTCCAACTCACCGTTAACCGATACCGCTTGGTTAGCAGGAATGGTCCAAGGTGTGGTTGTCCAGATGACGAGTGAAACATTCTGTTTGTCGGTACCGAACAGTGCATTCACTTTGGCTTGATCGACAAAGGTGAAGCGCACATCGATTGCAGTAGAGGTTTTGTCTTGGTACTCAACCTCAGTCTCAGCCAAGGCTGATTTACCGACCACACTCCAGTAGACCGGTTTGTAACCTTTCACTAGATGGCCACGTTCTGCAATTTTACCCAATGCACGAACGGTATTCGCTTCGGTTTTGAAGTTCATCGTTAGGTAAGGGTCATCCCAATCACCCTGAATACCTAGACGAATAAAGTCCTCTTTCTGACCGGCGATCTGCTCAGTCGCATAGGAGCGACATTTAGCACGGAAATCCGCGTAAGAGACTTTCTCGCCCGCTTTACCGATCAATGTCTCAACCTTGTGCTCGATCGGTAGACCGTGACAGTCCCAACCTGGCGTGTAAGGCGAGTCAAAACCACTTAGGGTTTTGGATTTGATGATCATATCTTTGATGATCTTATTCACCGCGTGACCAATGTGAATACTGCCGTTAGCGTAAGGAGGGCCATCGTGCAGAATAAATTTTGGTCGACCTGCGCTCACTTCACGAATTCGTGCGTAAAGATCCATCTCTTTCCATTTAGCAAGACGCTTAGGTTCAGCAGATGGCAGGTTGCCGCGCATTGGGAACGCAGTTTCCGGCAGGTTTAGAGTCGGTTTGTAATCGGTCATCAATCCAGTCCCAGTTTAGGTATTTGCGGCAGCGAACCAAGCGCGCGCTGCAGCGATATCTTTTGCGATCTGTTCTCGCAAAGCATCCAATCCATCAAAGCGTTGCTCCGCACGCATTGGATGTAAAAATTCAACACTGAGCAGCTCACCATAGAGCTGCCCCGAAAAATCTAGCAGGTGCACTTCCAATACAGGACGCACACCATTGAGTGTCGGCCGACTGCCAACATTGCAAATCGCGTTGTAGGCCTTACCCGCCAAGTGCGCCCTTACCGTGTAGACACCTCGCATAGGGCAGGCGTACTTGTGCATGCGTACATTAGCTGTCGGAAAGCCGAGCTCACGACCCACTTTTTGCCCATGTTGTACACGGCCGGTGACGCGATAGCGACGCCCTAACAGACGAGCAGCTAAGGATAAGTTGTTAGCGGAAAGTGTTTCACGCACGCGTGAACTGCTGACGCGCTCATCCTCTAAAATCAGTGTCGGTGTATCGGCAACGGTAAAACCGTGCGACTCGCCCGCCGCCTTCAACAGTGTGTAATCGCCACGGCGATCACAACCAAAACGAAAATCGTCACCCACTACAAAGTGCTTTACATCCAAGCCTTTCAGCAGCAGCTCATCAATAAACGCCTCAGCTGACAGCGAACGTAAACGCTCGTTGAAGCTCAGGCACAGCACGCGATCAACCCCTTCAGCTTCTAACAGGCGAAGCTTCTCGCCGAAACGGGTTAGGCGAGGTGGCGCTGACTCTGGCGAAAAAAATTCACGTGGTTGCGGTTCAAACACAATCACAACAGAGGGCAACCCCAGTTGTTGCGCTTTTTCTCGCACACCCGACAGTATCATCTGATGACCTAAGTGAACGCCGTCAAAGTTACCGATCGTCGCAACGCAGCCGCGATGATGATCGCGTAAATTGTGAAGCCCTCGAATCAGTTCCATTGCGTTATCAGTTTCACCCAAGCATCAGACAAATAATAAACGCGCGATTATAGCGCATGCAGGCCCCTCTAATTAAGACCTAAAGCGCTATGTTTGAAGGAAATTGTTGGCTTTAGCCACGCAAATGACGAATTCGTACACCGGAAAGGATCAAAGAGACGCAGTAAACCAGAACAGCACCCGCCACGAGCAGGAACATCCACTCGACTCTCTGCCATAAACCAGCCGATAACCAGTCGGTAGCAGCAGGTGCGAACAGCAGAATAACCGCCGCCATCAATGCATTGGCAAACAACAACTGCATAGACCACCTTAACCAGCCAGTTTGCCACTTGAAGACACCCTGTTTAATTAG
Organism: Marinobacterium sp. xm-a-152; assembly: GCF_013282965.1. Taxonomy (NCBI): domain Bacteria; kingdom Pseudomonadati; phylum Pseudomonadota; class Gammaproteobacteria; order Oceanospirillales; family Oceanospirillaceae; genus Marinobacterium; species Marinobacterium sp. xm-a-152. The sequence continues at coordinate 66,983 of NZ_WBYI01000004.1, forward strand.
GCCATGCAACAACCAACCCGCATTCATGAAGGCCGACAGCGCGGTTGCTAAAGCAAGCCCTGCATGCGCCAGAGGGAAGATAAGAATCAAGTTGAACACCATATTCACCACCATCGCTTTAACAGCGATTTTGACGGGGGTTTTCGTATCTTGGCGAGAGAAATAGCCCGGTGCCAGCACCTTGATGAGCATAAACGCGAGCAGACCTAAGCCATAAGCACGAAGACTCATGGCGGCCATGCTGACATCGCGACCGGTCATCTCACCGTAGTGGAACAGCGTCGTTAACAGAGGTTCCGCCAACAGAATCAGAGCCACAGCCGAAGGAATGCCGATCAAAAGCACCATTCGCACCGCCCAATCCAACATTTTGGCGAACTCTTCCCCTGACTTTTCAGCGTGCTTACGAGAGAGGCTTGGCAGAATCACCGTCGCAATCGCGATACCAAATACCCCCAAGGGTAACTCTGCCAGACGATCTGAGTAGTAGAGCCAAGAGACACTGCCCGTCTGCAAGAACGAGGCAAGCACGGTATCCAGTAGCAGATTAATCTGTGCAACCGATACACCAAATAGAGCCGGCAGCATCAGTTTCAGGATGCGCCGAACCCCTTCATCCTTCCAACCGGCTTGCGGCACGGGCAACAGACGCAGTCGCGCTAAAAACGGCAACTGGAACAGCAGTTGGACGGTACCGGCCATCAACACACCCCAAGCCAGCGCCATAATGGGCGGATCAAACAGGGGGCTTAGGTAGACCGCTGAACCGATCAGACAGACGTTCAGCAACACTGGGGTGAACGCGGGCACCGCAAATCGCTCATAGGAGTTCAGAATGGCACCACAAAATGCGGTTAGGGATATCAGCATCAGATAGGGGAAGGTAATGCGCAGCATGTCAGCCGCAAGACCAAAGCTCTCGGAGTCTGACATATAGAACCCAGGCGCAAACAGCATCGCTAACAGTGGTGAACCCAGACTACCCACCAGCGTGACCAGCAACAACACCGAACCCAAGCTGCCGGCGGTGCGATTTACGAGAAATTGAACCGCTGTTAAATCACGTTGCGATCGATACTCAGAGAGCACCGGCACGAAAGCCTGAGCAAAAGCCCCTTCGGCAAAAAGACGTCGTAAAAAGTTAGGGATTTTAAATGCGACAAAAAAAGCGTCGGATGCACCGCTGGCACCGAAGTAACCTGCAACCACCACATCACGAATTAATCCCAGCACTCGCGAGATCATGGTCATGATGCCAACTACAGCACTTGAGCGCAGCAGACCGCCGCCAGATGTCGCTTTTTGACTCAACTTTTAACCTCAAAGTGCTGAATTAATCCGTCGATTATCGCCTACCTAAGAAGAAGGTCAACTAAAAGTGCATTTCTTCTGTGTTTAATGCTTGACAGACGGCAACGATATCGGAATAATTTCGCATCCAATTTTGAGAGACACTTGTCTCGTTTGTTTAACTCAAATTTAAGGAGCTCAGCTGTGGCAAATTCCGCAGGATCTCGTAAACGTGCTCGCCAGGCGGAAAAGCGTCGTCAACATAACGCTAGCCTGCGCTCCATGGTACGTACTTACATCAAGAAAGTACTAAAAGAAGTTGCTGGTGGTGACCAAGCTGCTGCTAACGAAGCATTCAAAGTTGCTCAGCCTATCCTAGATAGCTCGGTAAACAAAGGAATCTTCAAGAAGAGCGCTGTTGCACGCACTAAGAGCCGCCTAAACGCACGAATCAAAGCGATGGCTGCATAAGCGACTGCTAAAAGCTTTTCTAAAAACCCGCTACTTAGCGGGTTTTTTGTTGCCTAAAATCTGGAAGATGCTGACAGAGCACATACCGGTGACAGTAATTTGCTCCTGCAATTACTGTATACATCACATCCGTGTGCTTAACAGGCTTTAGCCTGTCATCCGCTGGTAGACATTACTGACAGTCTGGAAAACACCGATAAAGCAGATGACAGGCTGAAGCCAGTCACTGGTGCTTTTAGATAAACTCTAATAAATACCAATCGCGGCCTTTCAAGACCGCTCCAAAAGTGCCTGATTCTAATCTCGTGCCAGTCGTCCACGTCCGATCGAGACGTGAGTACGATGATTTTTCACGGTTAAGAGTTCAATCGGCTGAGGCCCGGATGGCCGAAGTCTGCAACGGAGGCAGGAGCCGACTTAGTGCCATGGAAGGCATGTATTCCGTTAATGCAGGAGCAATTAACGGTTTGCAGTGTCCTATTGGACTTCAGTGAAAAATCATTGAACGGAGCGTGCCGCAGGCCGAGTGAGCGTGGTCAGTTTGATCCACAGGATGTGGTGAATACCGAAAGTGCAGGAGCACACTTTGGGTGCTGCTTACTTTTTGCTGACCAAAAAGTAAGGCTGGTCGCCTTTAGGCGAGTAGAAAGCTTTTGATCTAGATTTAAAATGATCGCGACCTCTGCGAGATCGCTCCTACAAGATAAAAATCGTGGCCTTTTCAAGACCTCTCCAACGGTTTAGGCCAACGCCATATTATCGCGATGGACTAGCTCTGGATCGGTGATGTGACCGATAAGGGACTCTATCTCTTGGCTGGCGTGACCTTTGATACGGTCCGCCTCATCGAAGGCGTAGTTAACCAAGCCGCGTGCGATAACCTCACCGCCAGTATCGACCAGCTCGACCATCTCACCCCGTGAGAAATCACCCTCTACTTTGACAACACCCGCAGGCAGCAGTGATTTGCCACCCGTTTTAAGCGCTTTCACCGCGCCAGCATCCAAGACTAGACGACCACGCGCCTGAAGATGCCCTGCAATCCAGTGCTTACGCGCAGCTTGGCGACCGTGATCAGGTACTAGCAGCGTACCAATCTCTTCACCCGAGAATATTCTTAGTAGCGCACTCTCTTCACGACCGCTAGCAATAACCGTTACGGCACCTGAACGAGCCGCAAGTCGAGCTGCACGCACTTTGGTTGCCATACCACCACGACCCAACTTACCGCCACCACCGGCGATCTGCAGGAAGTGATCATCTTCAGCACGTCCTTCAGCAATTAATTCAGCATTAGGGTTAGAGCGAGGATCCGCAGTGAACAGCCCTTTTTGATCCGTCAGCAGGATCAGCGCATCGGCCTCAATAGCATTAGCCACCAACGCACCAAGCGTGTCATTGTCACCAAACTGAATCTCACTGGTCACGACCGTGTCATTCTCATTAACAATGGCTACGACACCCAGATCGATCAGGGAGCGCAAGGTCGAGCGTGCATTTAGATAACGTTTACGGTTAGAGAGGTCATCATGAGTCAGCAATACCTGAGCGGTATGAAGGTTGTGTTGCTGAAAGCTAGATTCATACGCTTGAACCAAACCCATCTGACCGACAGCGGCGGCAGCTTGTAGCTTATACATCTCGCTTGGGCGTTCTGACCAACCCAAACGATTCATCCCCTCTGCCACAGCACCTGAAGAGACAAGAACCACCTCAACACCCTGCTGCACTAGTTTAGCGATCTGCTCAACCCAACCAACAATCGCTTGTTGATCCAGACCTTTACCATCATCCGTCAGCAGCGCACTGCCGATTTTGACGACCCAACGACCCTTTTCTGTTAACCGTTGACGTGATGCAGACATGTTACTTTACGTACTCCACTTCAACATCGTAATCGTCATCATCGAAGTCATCCCAATCATCAGCTTCGCCCGCTTCACGACGCGCACGCATTTCGGCACGCATACGTTCAAGATTTTCACGCGCTTCACGGTCAATCTGCATCCGTAGCTCACGCTCTGCATCCACCAATTCTGGATTCTCAGCAAGCGCCTCTTTCTTCTCATCAAGATAGTCTTGCAGCTGATGAACCAAAAGATCAGTGCCTTGCTTGTTGATCGCAGAGATACGGAATACCGGACCATCCCACTCCAACGCATCGATGACTGACTGACAACGCTCTTCAAGCTCCTCTTCTGGCACCATGTCGATCTTATTCAACAACAACCAGCGAGGCTGATCAGCCAAGGTAGGCGAGAACTTATTCAGCTCATTAACTGCAGTGACCGCTGCTTCAGCTGGCGTTACCTCGTCCCAAGGCGCCATATCAACCAGGTGCAACAGTACACGGTTACGCGCCAAGTGTTTTAGGAAGCGAATACCAAGACCGGCACCCTCTGCGGCACCCTCAATGATTCCAGGGATATCGGCAACGACGAAGCTGCGGTGAGCTTCGGTGCGCACAACACCTAGGTTAGGTACCAAGGTAGTAAATGGGTAATTAGCCACTTTAGGCTTAGCGGCTGAGATCGAACGAATCAGCGTCGATTTACCGGCATTTGGCAGACCAAGAAGGCCGACATCAGCCAGGACACGCAACTCCAGACGAACGTTACGCAACTCACCCTCGGAACCTTTAGTCGTTTGACGAGGTGCACGGTTCACACTGCTTTTAAAACGCGTATTACCCAAACCGTGCCAACCGCCCTGAGCGATCTTTTCGACCTGACCGACAGCCGTCAGATCCGCCAACACCTCATCGGTATCCACATCCACAATGGTGGTACCGACTGGCACTTTAAGCACCAGATCTTCACCTTTGGAACCGGTACACTGACGACCCTGACCGCCCTCACCGTTTTGTGCTTTGTAGTGACGCGTAAAGCGGTAATCGATTAGCGTATTAAGACCTGAATCGGCTTCGACAAAAATAGAACCACCATCACCACCGTCGCCACCATCTGGGCCACCTTTTGGAATGTACTTCTCGCGACGGAAACTCATACAGCCGTTTCCGCCTTTACCGGCTTGTACGGTAATCAGTGCTTCATCAACAAACTTCATCTCTTTCTCCTAAATGGAGGAAAAATAGGGCCAGATCGTCTGTCAAACCTAACGACATGATCCTATTTTCCCTCAGTGGGCTGATTTTACTCTGGTAAGAATCAACCTTACATGCTTTTTTGAACTTAATAGCTTTTCAAGCCCTGTCTGGCTTCAGCCTGACACGCTGACACGGCCTAAAAAACAAAAAAACCCGCCTAAGCGGGTTTTTTACGTAACAACGAAACTTAGGCAGTTTCGATGCTAACGAATTTACGGTTGTAAGGGCCTTTAACTTCGAACTTAACAACACCGTTTGCTTTCGCAAATAGAGTGTGGTCTTTGCCGATGCCTACGTTTGTACCAGCGTGGAATTTAGTACCGCGCTGACGAACCAGGATGTTACCCGCAAGTACTTCCTGACCACCAAAACGTTTAACGCCTAAGCGTTTCGACTCCGAATCGCGTCCGTTACGCGTTGAGCCGGCTGCCTTCTTATGAGCCATTCTCTAATCTCCTAGATTCGTTGATCAGCCGTTAATGCCAGTGATTTTAACTTCAGTGTACCACTGACGGTGGCCCTGACGCTTCATGTGGTGCTTACGACGACGGAACTTGATGATTTTCACCTTGTCACCGCGACCGTGTGATACCACTTCAGCAGAAACTTTAGCACCTTCAACAACTGGCGCGCCAACTTTAACGTCGTCGCCGTTGCTAACAAGTAGTACGCGATCGAAATCAACGTTTGAACCAGCTTCAACCGCTAGCTTTTCTACTTTAAGGGTCTGACCCTCTTGTACGCGGTACTGTTTACCACCGCTTACGATTACTGCAAACATCTGTGTTCTCCAATATTTTGCTTACCCGGCTACTAATACGAAACCTGCTCTGAAGGGCTGATGTCTTACGACACCCTCGCACAGGGAGCGTTATTTGGACAAGCTAGGGCGCAGAATAATACAGAACCCCCCACTCAAACTCAACCCTTATTTACACTAAATTGAGGCATTGGAAGGCCTATACACCAGAGTCATATTGACACCCCCGCTCTCACCCCCTAGCATCCGTCTGTCATTTATAAGTAGTAACCAAAATGCAACCACACCAACTCAACCCACTGATCGAGCCTCAATTCGATGCCGTTACGGATTACATCCTTAACAATCTTGGCTCCAATGTCCCTCTAGTAGAGAAGATTGCACATCACATTGTTGAAGGTGGCGGTAAGCGCTTGCGTCCGTTGTTGGTTCTACTGGCTGCCAATGCCGCTGGCTATAAAGGGGAACAACACATTCCACTGGCAGCGGTCATCGAATTCATTCATACGGCAACACTGCTGCATGACGATGTGGTCGACAACTCTGAGCTACGTCGCGGTAACGCCACCGCAAACGCTCAGTGGGGTAATGCGCCGAGCGTATTAGTCGGTGACTTCCTCTACTCTCGCTCATTCCAGATCATGGTTGAGATTGGCCGCATGGAGATCATGCAGGTCATTTCACACGCCACTACGATCATTGCCGAAGGCGAAGTTCTGCAGCTGTTAAACCAGCGCAACCCAGATACCAGTGAAGAGTCTTACCTTCAGGTCATTCTTGGCAAAACGGCCATGCTGTTTGAAGCAGCAACAGAGGTCGGAGCAATTCTAGCGGACAGCTCTGCAGAGAATCGTGAAGCCCTAAGACTTTATGGTCGCCACCTTGGCATCGCCTTCCAAATCGTCGATGACCTACTCGACTATCTATCTGATAGCGAAACCATGGGTAAGAACGTTGGTGATGACCTCGCTGAAGGCAAAGCCACACTGCCACTAATTCATGCAATGCGCGTCGGCAGCGATGAAGATAGAGAGTTGATTCGACAAGCGATCCGCAAAGGCGGACTGGATGATTTATCACCGGTACTCGAGATCGTGCAACGCAATGGATCGATAGACTACTCGCGCCAAAAAGCAGCCGAAGAGATCGATAAAGCGAAAAACGCGATCGCCTCTTTACCAGACACTTCGTTTAAAGAGACGCTGAATCAGATAGCTGATTTGGCTATCGCAAGAACCCAGTGAACACTTAGGTGACAGGCCTTCAGCCTGTCATCCGCTTTCCAATAACATGAAATATCTGGAATACGCCGAAATAGCCGATGACAGACTGAAGTCAGTCACGGTTCTTGGCCGGTGACTGGCTTTCAGCCTGTCACCTAAATTGATTCGACCTATCGACGCACCAACCGATAAACCACTTCACGCTGATTTTCAAAACGCCCTTCACTTAGATCAGCGCTATCAAGCTCTTCAATCTCAAACTCAGCAGAGAATAGACGTTGCACTTCATCACCTTTTACTGAAAAAGGTGGTTCGTTTCTAGGATTGTCATACTCGAGCGCAATCAACAAAATCTGATCGCCTACCACTGTGAGCCTTGCGATGTGCGCGGCGTAGTCGATTCGCATCTCGGGCGGTAGTGCTATTAGTGCCGCTCGATCGTAGATGGCTCGTGGGTGATTAAGCGCAGCGCGGGTGGTTTTAAAGACATCACCAGCCAACAGAGAGATTCCATCACGCTCACGACGGTGAAAAGCACCCTCATCAATGGCATCGATATCGACACCCTGCTCTGCAAAAAAGTCACGGCACGCCAGATCACTCAACTCAACACCGGTCACCTTATGACCCTGTTCACGCAACCAGAGCATGTCACGGCTTTTACCACAGAGCGGGACAAAGACAGACTCCTCTCCAGAGAGCTCAAGTGTGGACCAATATTTCGTCAACCAATGGTTAAAATCTGACTGGTGAAAACCGATGCGATTTTCAGTCCAGCGCTCATGCCAGAAGGCGTGTTTCATAGGGGTTTTTCCTTAAAATGGGGTGATTCGGGTAATTTAACTGATCGATGTCGTGCTTAGCGAGCCCTAAAAAGGTATAATCCGGCAAATTTTTGTAATTAAGACTGTGAATTAGAACACCATGACTAGACAATCATCTTTTAACCGTGACGAACTTCTAAGCTGTGGCCACGGCGAAATGTTTGGCGAAGGCAATGCCCGCCTACCTGTTGGCAACATGCTTATGATGGACCGTATTACCAAGATCTCTGCTGAAGGTGGTGAGCACGGTAAAGGCGAAATCATCGCTGAACTAGATATTCGTCCAGATCTTTGGTTCTTCGACTGTCACTTCCCTAGCGATCCTGTTATGCCTGGCTGTCTTGGTCTAGACGCAATGTGGCAGATCGTTGGCTTCTACCTAGGCTGGAAAGGCAACCCAGGTCGCGGTCGCGCACTGGGTTCAGGTGAGGTTAAATTCACAGGTCAGATACTACCGACTGCTAAGAAGGTCACTTACAACATCCAGATGAAACGCGTGATTGAGCGTAAATTGGTTATGGGTATTGCAGACGGTTCGGTATCAGTGGATGGTCGCGAGATCTACACAGCAACGGATCTTAAAGTCGGTCTATTCACCAGCACCGAAAACTTCTAAGAGCGTTAACGCTTAGAAACACAATTAGAGAGAGAGTAAACATGCGTCGAGTAGTTGTTACCGGAATGGGTATCGTTTCTTGTCTAGGTTCTGACAAAGAGAGCGTTCTGGAATCACTAAAAGAGGGCAAGTCAGGCATTAAATTCCAGCAGGAATACGCTGATCTTGGCTTCCGTAGCCAGGTTGCAGGCAGTATTGATGATCTGGATCTGGATGAACTGATCGATCGTAAACTGCGCCGCTTCATGGGTAATGCAGCAGCTTACTCATACATCTCAATGGAACAAGCTATTAAAGATGCGGGTCTATCAGAAGATCAGGTTTCGAATGTACGTACTGGCCTGATCGCAGGTTCTGGTGGTGCTTCGTCGGCTGACATTGTTGAAACCGCTGACATTCTTCGCGATAAAGGTGTTCGTCGTGTCGGTCCATACCGTGTGACTCGCACCATGGGCTCTACCGTATCAGCCTGTCTTGCAACCCCATTCAAAATCAAAGGTGTGAACTACTCAATCACCTCTGCTTGTGCGACCAGCGCACACTGTATTGGCAACGCGATGGAGCAGATCCAACTCGGCAAACAGGACATTGTCTTTGCCGGTGGCGGTGAAGAGCTACACTGGTCTTTGAGTGTCATGTTTGATGCCATGGGCGCCCTATCAAGCAAATACAACGAAACACCAGAAAAAGCGTCTCGCGCTTACGATGCAAACCGTGACGGTTTCGTGATCGCAGGTGGCGGCGGCATGCTGGTTCTTGAAGAACTAGAGCACGCTAAAGCGCGCGGCGCGAAGATCTACGCTGAATTGGTCGGCTACGGTGCAACCTCAGATGGTTACGACATGGTTGCTCCATCCGGCGAAGGCGCTGTTCGTTGTATGCAACAGGCTATGAGCACGGTTGATGGCAAGATCGATTACATCAACTCACACGGCACTTCGACACCCGCAGGCGATATTCAAGAGCTGAAAGCGATGAAAGAGACCTTCGGTACAGAGATGCCACCGGTCAGCTCAACTAAGTCACTGGCGGGTCACTCACTGGGCGCTACAGGCGTACAGGAAGCGATCTACTGTCTACTGATGCAAGAGAACAACTTCATCTGTGCCTCAGCGAACATTGAAGAGATCGACCCAGAAGCTGAAGGCCTACCAGTTGTGACAGCACGCAAAGATGGCGTCGACCTACAACGCGTGATGTCGAACAGCTTCGGCTTTGGTGGTACCAACTCGACTCTAGTGTTCGAGAAGTACAACGGTTAATCGCCTCGCCACTCAATAAGAAAGCGACCCAGGGGTCGCTTTTTTTGTACCTATTAACCACAACTCAATCCATGCTATAACTAAAGCTGTAAATAACTGGAGATAAAAATGGTTACAGCGATCATATTGTTAAAAGTTCAAAGACAAAAAATTCAAGAGACCGCTACGCTTCTCGCTGGAATGGAAGGTTTTACAGAAGTTTTCTCTGTCAGCGGAAATTTTGATTTAGTTGCGATGGCTCGTGTTGAAAATAACGAGGCGCTATCTGATCTGATTACCAACAAATTAGCTGAGGTTGATCATATTGAAGAGACTGAGACGATGCTGGCTTTTAAAGCCTATTCAAAACACGATTTGGAGGCAATGTTCGGCCTAGGCTTTGAATGATTAATGTAAATAGATGGGCCGTACTAACTCTACGACCCACTGCTGTCTATTTGTCTCGTCCTCGATTAATAGAGATTCATTAGAGTAGTGTTTCAACTCCACTAGACCGTCGGTACGAGTCTCCAAAAGCTTATCGCGCTCAATTAGCATCACTACATCATCATCAAGTTCGCTAATAAAAGAGACGAGCTCATGATCAACAATGACCCCATCTCTATTAATCTCAACTTCAACAATATCTGGACCTGACCTTTCCAAGTGATCAAGCAGATCATTCCAGTGAGTCTTGGGAAAAATGCCTCTAAACACTCTTAGTTAAACACCTTTAATAAATTTACTGAGTTATACGCCCAACCACTGCTTCTGGACTTCGGTATTGGCCTTAATCTCTTCCGGTGAACCTTGCCACACGATCTGTCCTTTACCCACCACACTGACATCATCGGCTAAGCTAACCGCAAAGCCAAAATTTTGTTCAACCAAAATAATCGTCAAACCTGTCTCTTTTAGGGACTTAAGCTGAGCATGAATCTGCTTTACGATGATTGGAGCAAGCCCCTCTGTTGGTTCGTCAAGAATAAGCAGCTTAGGGTTCATTAAAAGCGCACGAGCAATCGTTAGCATTTGCTGCTCACCGCCCGACAACTCATTACCAAAATTGTTAGCACGCTCAGACAGACGCGGAAAAACGTCAAACACTCGTTCAATCGTCCAACGTTTCTGCCCACCATTGTCAGCGTCAACATAACGTTTAGCGGTTAGCTCTAAATTTTCGAGCACGGTTAAAGAGGGAAATATATCACGCGTTTCAGGCACGTAGGCGATGCCTTTTCCAGCAACGGTATAGGGCTCCAATTTTTGAATTTCGGTCCCTTCCAAAGCGATACGACCCTGCTTGGGTTTAACAAGTCCCATTATGGTTTTAAGGGTCGTTGACTTGCCCGCACCATTTCGACCTAGTAGAGCATGAACTTTGCCCGCTTGAGCTGTAAACGACAAGTCAAAGAGAACCTGTGTCTCACCGTAGCCGGATTCTAAACCTTTAACATCAAGCATCTTCAAAAGTCCCCAAATAAATTTCTTGCAGTAAAGTGCTTTCGCGGGCTTCATCAGGACTCCCTTCAAACACCACTTCACCATAATTAAGAACCGTCATGCTATCAGCCACATCAAATGCCAAGCCCATATCATGCTCTATGATAACGATGGTTAGCTCCTCTGGCAGACGCTTTAAAAGGTGATGAAATGCGCCAATCATTTCAGGCCCAACACCAGACGTAGGCTCATCCATCAGCAACACACGTGGTTGAGTAGCAAGGGCAATACCAACCTCTAGCTGACGACGAATACCATAAGCCACATCAGAAACACGCTTATTCAGATGCTCTGTAAGATCAACTTGAGCAGCAGTCTCTCTTACTAAGGCTCGCACGTCAGGAGAAGTGAGCGAGTCACGCCAAAGTGTGGTTGATTTTTTAGTTTTAACGGACGCTGCTAAGCCTAGATTTTCAGCAATAGTTAGACCATCAAACAAAGTATTTTGTTGATAGCTTCGACTCAAACCAAAATTAGCGCGTTTCGCTACACTCCAGGAGGTCACATCTTCGTTATTGATTTTGATACTTCCTGAGTCTGGCATAAATTCACCGACCAACTGATTGAACAGAGTTGTTTTACCCGCACCATTCGGCCCTAGAATGACTCTTCGCTCACCTTTGGCAACACTCATAGACACATCACGTGTCACATGAAGAGCACCAAAGTGCTTAGATAAATTAGTTACCTCAAGCATGATTACTCCTCGCTCAACACTTTTCGTGGACCAGCCGCTTTCGTTCTGCGCTGCTCGATATAACTTTCCAACATGCCGTAGATCCCTTTGGCACCGCCCATAACAACCAAAATGAGAATAATGCCAACAATCAAATGCCAATGGTCGGTGTAATTACTAATCTCATGTTTCAGCACGACAAAGGCAGTTGCGCCAATAATTGGGCCTACCAGGGTTCCCAATCCACCCAGTATGACTACAACTAGCACCTCACCTGAGTGAGTCCATGAGAGTAGGCTGGGCGATATAAACATAAAGTGCTGTGCAGATAGGGAACCCGCTAGACCTAACACAATACCTGAAAGCCCAAATATATTGGCCTTAATCAGCGTGACTGGCTGACCCAGCGCTCTAGAACGTTTCTCGCTGTACATGATACCTACCATGCTTCGACCCAAGCCTGAGGAGAGTACTTTAGCGACAAAAAGATAGGAGATAGCCAAACAAAACAAGCAAAACAGAGCAAAGTTGGTTGAGTCGAATAGATCGATACTGATGGGCGTAAGGTCTAGGCGAGGGATACCTGCCATACCGTTGTCGCCCCCTAAGTAACTTGACTCAAATACAAAAGAGTAGGCCATTTGACCAAAAGCCAAAGTTGCCATAATGAAATAGATGCCATGGGATTTTGAACAGATCAGGCCGATTAACCAAGAGACCATCCCAGTCAGAACACATGCTATCAGTACCGATTCTAAAGCCCCAAAACCCAACTTAGTACACAAAGTTGCAAAGACATAGGCACCTAGACCGGCCAGAGCACCGTGACAGAGCGACACCATGCCGCCGAACCCTGCAACCAAATCAAGCGCCAGAGCGATCATCGCTAAGATGAGCAATTCAGTGAGTATCTCGACACCAAAATAGTCGGCTGTCATTGCGATGTACGCGCAAATCAATAGATAGCCAATCATTATAAAATTTCTTAAAGGCGTTTGAAAAAACATGATTTACCCTCCTTTTGCTGGGAACAGACCAGCAGGTTTGGTGACCAAAATAAACGCCAAAAGAAGGTAGATAACAACTGACGCAAACTGAGGAGCAAAAACAGAGCCAAAGGTTTGTACAAAACCATATATAAGCGAGCCAGCAATAGCCCCTTTTAAAGAACCCAATCCGCCAATAACAATAACGATAAGCGTGGGTATAAGAATTTCTAATCCCATCTCGGGAACAACCGATAGCAAGGGAGCCGCCACTGCGCCTGCTAGGCCTGCCAAGGCACAGCCCACACAGAAGACTAAAAAGAATAGACGTTCAACGTTGATCCCCAAGCAAGAGGCCATCTTATCGTTATCAACCCCCGCACGAATCATGGCGCCAATTTGTGTTTTATTTAGCACTAAATTAAGAATGATAAGTGCAGTCAAGCCAACCAGCATCACAAAGAAGCGATAGGCAGGATATTCAACACCTAACAGCGACACTCGGCCGGAAAGAATCTCTGGCACATCCAGAGCCAAGGCTAGGTCACCCCAAATAATTCGAGTAATATCCAATAATGCGAAGATCAACCCAAAGGTCACCAAGACCTGAGCCATTGGACCACTGGAGCGCATACTTTTGATCAAAAATTGATAGAGTACCAACCCAAGAACAGCGACGGCTAAAGGCGCGACAAACAGCCCTACCCAATAACCCATGCTGGCTGCGATCGTAGCAGCAACATAAGCACCGAAGGCATAGAGCGCACCGTGCGCAAGGTTAACGAAGTGCATTAGACCGAAAATTACGGTCAAACCCACTGACAAAAGAAACAAAAGCATCGATAGCTGCAACGCATTCAGCAATTGCAGAATCCAAAAACCGGTATCCATTGGAAGGCCTCGAAATGAGCTGGGCTTGCGCCCAGCTTTTATTGCAAATTGAAACGAAATTAGAGTGAACAACTACCCGCTGGGTCACGTTCACTCGGAAGTTGAGCAACAACTTTCTGAGTCAATTTTTCACCATCTTTTACGGTTTCATACACGTAAAGTGGCTGCACAATGTTGTTTGTCTTAGGATCAATAGAGACTTCGCCACGTGGACCCGAGAACGAAACTTTCGAGATGGCTTCTGCAATAGAAGCACGATCATCTGCACCGCCTTTGAGTGCAAGCGCTAGAGCCTGAGCAGCGTCATAACCCGCCACAGCAAACTCAGATGGGGAACGACCATCGTTCATTGATTGGAATTTTTGAACAAAGGCATTGTTCACATCAGTGTCAATCGTTGGCGCGTAGTGCAGAACGGTTGTAACACCGACAGCAGCATCACCCTCAGCCTTCACGTAAAGTGGTGAAGTCAGGAAGCCTGAGCCGTATAGTGGCATAGTCTCATCTAGACCGAAGCTATCGTATTGCTTAACAAAAGCAATGGCTTCACCGCCAGCATAGAAGCTGTAAACAGCATCTGCACCCGACGCTTTGGCTTTGGCCAAGTACGGACCAAAATCTTTTGTCTTGCGGAATGGTGTGTATTCGCCACCAACGACTTCGCCGCCTGCAGCCTCAAACGTACCAACAAAACCTTCAATCATTTCACGACCCGCTGTGTAGTCAGGTGCTAGTGTGTACACTTTTTTAATGCCATTTTCTGCCATCCATGTACCCATTGGACGGTTGATTTGGCCATTAGAGAAAGAGAAGCGAGAGATGTAAGGGCTACACTTCGCACCAGTAACAGAGTTATCACCCGCGTTAGTGATTAGAAGCGGGACTTTAGCACCATGAACAAAATCACGAAGCGCACCAGCAACGGCAGAAGAGACCAAACCAGTCATCACATCGACTTTATCTTGAAGAACCAGCTTACGGGCCTTGGCAACTGATTTACCTGGATCAGCTTCAGAATCCTCACGAACATATTCTATGTCTAGACCTGAACCAAACTCTTCCATACCCAATGCAAAACCTGCATCTATCTCTTTACCCAGTGCCGCATAAACACCGGAAAAAGGAAGAAGAACGCCAACTTTAGTCGTCTCAGCTGACGCAATTGAGGCACTTAGCACACCTGCAGTTAATGCCGAAATCATTGCTGTTTTTTTCATGATTGACTCCTTTTTTTTATTGTCATCATTAGACCTATGTGTGCCTGACTAAAAACGGTCAACTTCTAGCCAGGTAGAATTCAGTGAAGGAAAGCTCCTGCCGTTTTTTTAAGTTCTGCTAAACACTCGGATTCAGTTCGGCCTGTCGTATCAAGAGTATAATCAGACAGTTTGTAGCCCGATTCACGCTCTTCTAAGATCAGTTTAAGATCCTCTATCGCCTCTTTAAGACCAGCCATTGGACGAGTATCACCTTGATCCATAACTCGAGAAAGATGCTCTTCTGGCGAAGCTTTAATCCAAACCGAGAAGAAGTTATCGAGGAGTAATTTGAACGACTCAGTTTGAGAGACCAGTGAACCACCCGTTTCTAAAATAACCGGTTCATTCAGGTTTAAAACATATTCAAGCGCTTGCGCTTCAATACGACGGAATTTCTTCTGCCCACCAAGATCTAAAATCTCTCCGATAGACATATTTGCGAGTTCTTCGATTAGAGCAGTCAGGCGGATGAAGCGAACATTCATCTCTTTGGCAAGCAGTTGGCCCAAAGTGGTTTTACCTGCTCCGCGAAGGCCAACCAATGCAACACCATGCCCCGATGCTAAGCTGCTTGCGAAATGTCGTTTCAAAAGCTGTAAAGCGCTATTTTGTTGCTCCTCAGTCAAAGAGGATACAAAGCTAGCAAACAGTGGATTAATACCGTCACGGCATTGATCAGGAATAATCTCTGAAAACGGAATATCAAACGCCTCAGCGACTCGCCACAAGACACTCAGTGTGATGTTAGCTTTACCCGTCTCCAACTGAGCAAGATAACGTTCAGAAACGTCAGAGTGCTTAGATAAACTCTTACGAGTCATGCCGCGCTTAGCTCTGAGAGATCTGACTCTATTACCAATCTCTTCTATGTATTGTTGCAACGCAAGTTCATCGAATTGGGTATCAATATCTGAGTTATTCATCAATACCTCCACAGGCCTGCACATAAGACTCGAGTCGCTTACGATACTTTTCAGGAATATCGATCTTGGTCATCGACTGATTGTTGACGAACACGTTGACCGTTTCAGCAACCACACACTTTAAACTTTCATCATTCAAAATGGTGACGTGAAACCCAACAGAGGTTTGTCCCACCTTGTTTACAAGAACTTTACAGTGGAGATCAGATCGAGGGGTCAACGGTGAAAATATATCGTATTTGACCGAAACAAAAGGCGTACCAATGTGCTCATCTATATTGAGTTCAAACCAGGGCATCTCTAACACCTCACGCATGAAGTGATCGATCGCTTCTAAAATGTAATCAGCAATCCGGCCTGTAAAGACTATTTGAGCAGCATCTGTGTCGCCCCATTGGGGGCGACGCTTATAAATCAGAGGAGCATTCATTGGAAAGACTCTTAACGAATTAATAGGTCTCTATATGATACCTACCTTCCGATTTAAGTGACGAACGAATTTCACTCCAATCCATGCCATTATCTGCACAGATCTGTGTAAAGCTAGATTCAACACCCTCTTCCATGCCTTTCAGACCACAGATGTAAATTTGAGTGTTGTTATCTTTAAGAAGTGCTGCAACATCGTCTGAACGCTTCAACATACGATCTTGAACGTACTCTTTATCGTTCTCATCAAGTCGGGTCATTCGTGAGAAAACAAGCTCTTGATCAAGAAGGTCTGCAGGAACCTTTTGTAGTGGCCCGAAATAAGGTAACTCGCTAGCGGTGCGGGCCCCAAAGAACAGCATCATCTTGCCTTTGCCATTGGCAGCTAAACGACGACGGCGCTCTGTCATACCGCGGAATGGTGCCGCGCCTGTACCTGTACAGATCATCATTAGATTCGCATCCGGATCATTAGGCATTAGGAAGGTACTACCAAATGGTCCAGTTACTTGAACCTCATCGCCTTTCTGTAGGTCACACATGTAACCTGAACCGACACCTTGACGTGATTCGCCATCAACATCGAAAGTAACGCGCTTAATAGTAAGCGCTAGATTGTTGTAACCAGGACGCTCGCCGTCACGGGCACTCGCAATTGAGTAGAGCCGAACCAAATGCGGCTTCCCTTTATCATCTACGCCCGGTGGAATAATACCAATTGACTGTCCCTCTAAAACAGGGAAACTCTGCGAACCAAAATCCAAAACAATGTGATGGATATCAGACTCTGTACCCTCTTCAGTAATACGCATATTACCTGTTACCTTAGCCTTAGCTGGGTTATCACGGGTCCAGAGATTAATCTGTGGTTTTGATGCTGTTGCTGGAGCTGGCACTGCGCCGCTAGAAGCGTGGGCAACATCAAGAATATCATTAGCTTCAGACTCTGATGCTTCAGACTCCGAATCAACATTAACAAGCTCAATCTCTTCAGGCAGCTCATCCCAAGAGTACTGTTCCTCTAGAGAGTAAGGCACATTAACTAGTTGCCAACTATCAATTGCACCTGTAGGGCAAGGAGCTATACAGCTCATACAGTTGTTACAAAGCTCGGCATTCACAACGTAGTTATCATCGTTATGCTCGATTGCTCCATCTACTGGGCAGTTCTCTTCACAGGTATTACAACGAATACAAACTTCAGGATCGATAAGGTGCTGTCTAAGTGAAGTCATGACTGATTGCTCTTGTTATAAGTGAATAAAATGCCCGGTTCTGTTGGAACCGGGCAGAGTGAGTTACGCTAGTTTTACGTACTCAAAGTCAGACGCTTGCTGGTTTACGCCCACTTTCGGAGGAGCAATCCAGTTTGCATACTTGCCTGGCTCAGTACACTGAACCATGAGGCTGTTGATAAACTCTAGATCAGAGTCATTAGGCAACCAGTTAGCAAGGTTTGCCTCAAACGTCTGCGCATCAACAATTTCACCAGATGGGGTAACATTGATATCAGCGAACGTACCAATCTTACGGTTGAAGGCTTTGTGTGGTGGTACCAATTCGAACTCAATACCAGCTTTAGCAATCGCCTTGTTCCAACGCTTAATGCCGCTCGTCGCATCTTTGATGTAATCATCAAGTAGACGACCGTTAATAGCTGAAATTGCGTCTTCCTCAACCTCAACTAGCTGACCATCAACAACTTGAAGTACTGGATACTTCTCATTGTAAAGCTGGTGATCGTCATCAAGCTTTTCTTCCATGTAACGACCTTTGATACCTGCTTCGAAGGCAGCAGCGCCGTTAGTCGACAGCTCAGCACCGAACAGATCCAGTGTAACCGCCATATGGAAGTTCAGTTTTTTCTGAATAGTCGGCAGATCGATTACGCCAAGTGCGCGCACAGCTTCGATATCGTTAGGATCAGTAATGCCCGCTTCCTTCATCGCTGCACAAGTACGCTCTAACACACGCATAACACCCGACTCACCAACAAACATGTGATGCGCTTCTTCAGTCAACATGAATCGACACGTACGTGACAACGGATCAAAACCAGACTGAGCTAGGGATTCAAGCTGCATCTTACCGTCGCGATCAGTAAAGTAAGTAAACATGAAGAATGACAACCAATCTGGAGTCTCTTCATTGAAGGCACCAAGAATACGTGGTTTGTCTTCGTTACCAGAGTTACGCTCTAGCATCATCTTAGCTTCTTCACGACCCTCTTTGCCAAAGTACTTCATTAGAAGGTAGACCATTGCCCAAAGGTGGCGACCTTCTTCAACATTGATCTGGAAAAGGTTACGCATATCATACAATGATGGTGCCGTAGAACCGAGATGGCGCTGCTGTTCAACTGAAGCCGGCTCAGTATCACCCTGAACAACAATCATTCGACGCAACAGTGAACGGTATTCAGCTGGGACTTCTTGCCAAGCAGGCTCGCCTTTATGTTTACCAAATGGAATGGTACGACCCTCAACTTGAGGTGCTAAAAGCACACCCCAACGATACTCCGGCATTTTAACGTGGCCAAATACAGCCCAGCCTTTAGGGTCAACACCAACAGCTGTGCGCAGGTAAACTTCTTTATCATTGAAGCCGTCTGGACCAAGATCGCCCCACCACTCAAGGAATTTAGGGTGCCACTCTTCAAGCGCCTTTAAAAGACGACGGTCACTTGATAGATCAACATTGTTTGGAATTAAATCGTCGTAGTTAACTTCTACGCGGACGTTTTCAGTAGTCATTTTTATACTCTCCAACACTTCGTTCAGTTATACACGTTTAAAATCATATTCAGCACGGGTACCCGTACCGTAGAGCTTCAATGCACCGCCCTCGGCAACTGCATTTGGACGCTGGAAGATCCAGTTTTGCCATGCTGTTAAGCGACCAAAGATTTTAGTTTCCATTGTTTCAGGACCCGCAAATCGCAAGTTAGCTTCAAGGCCTGTTAATGCATCTGGTGAGTAACTGGCACGTGATTGAATGACATGAGGGACTTCATCTTCCCAGTCAATGTCATCAAGCGCGTCCGTTACAAGACCCAACACAGCACAAGCAGCTGCGTCTAAACGGTTTCCTATTGTTGCTTTTGCTTTTTCAACAGATTCTGGCTCACCTAAAAATCGCGTATCCAAACGGGAAATATCATTACTCATTGGCAGTGTTCCAAAGTTCATCGCACTCAGCTCAATAGAGGCTTCTGGGGTATCATCACCCTCAAACTGACCTTCAAGCATGTAAGTACGATCTGACGCAAACATCAGTTCCGCTAGGAAGCCACCAAAACAGCTTCCTGGCTCAACAAGCGTCACAAGAGTACGTGAGGTCATGTCAACACGCTTCATAACGCGTTTGAAGTAGGCGGTCACTTCACGAATGAACCAATGATCAGCGTTTGCTTGCAAGAAGGCATCAGCTGCCATTACGGCATCCAAATCACCTTGGGTTTTCAGAGATAAAACGCCCTGCTCTAGCTCGTTAGCACGCAAGTGAAGGATGGCATCATCCAATTCACGAGTCATACGAAGAACCCAGAACTCAGCACCTTGAGCTAGCGCAGCATCGGCTGTAGCTGGCATAGATGAATCGTTTGTTTTGATGGTAATTTCTGCTGTGCGTGCATCGCGGTCAACGGCAACAGAGACAGTAGAGTACTCAACTGCATTATCAGAAATAGTGCGGTTAAGCTGAGTCAAATCACAACCCTGACCACCTGGACGATCTGACAAAGAGGCCAATTCCTTCGCACGCACATCGACTGCCTCAGCGAATTTAGAGCGAGGCACAGCAGCATCCACCAAACGCCAATCGACTGCTTTCTGACCAGCAGCACCCTCTTCAATAGAACAGAAAATATCAGCACGGTCACGACGCACTTTACGCTTATCAACGACACGAGTTAGACCGCCAGTACCTGGCAGAACAGCTAGGAGCGGCACTTCAGGCAGTGAAACAGCTGTACTTCCGTCATCAACCAAGTAGATTTCGTCAGCAGCAAGAGCCAATTCATAACCACCGCCTGCAGCAGTGCCAGAAACCGCACACAAGAACTTAAGACCAGAGTTCTGACTAGAGTCTTCGATTGAGTTACGAGTCTCATTAGTAAATTTACAGAAATTTACTTTGTGTGCATGAGTAGAGAGACCTAACATTTTAATGTTAGCACCGGCACAGAAGATCTTATCATTACCTGATGCAATGACAACCGTCTTAACTTCAGGATGCTCAAAACGGATGCGCTGCAATGCGTCATTTAACTCAATATCAACACCTAGGTCGTATGAGTTCATTTTAAGCTGGTAGCCCTCTGCAAGAGTTGCATCAGGATTAACGTCCATAATCAGGCGACAAACATCACCTTCAAATTCTAGTTTCCAGTGATTGTAGTCGGCTGGTTTGGTTTGAAAATCGATCATCTGTCCTTTCTCCGGATACACTTATTATCGTTTTGTCCATTCAATAAATGCACTATAGTTCATCTTTTATTGATTTACTACAGTTTTTTATCATTTATTTGAATTAAATTTCTGATAATAGAAATGAAACCGGAACTCTAGTTCATTAAGCACACTAGACTCTCTCGATAATGGCAGCAATACCCTGCCCCACACCGATACACATGGTACACAGTGCATATCTACCTCCGCTACGCTCAAGCTGAGTCATAGCAGTTGTGACAAGACGTGCACCGCTCATGCCAAGTGGATGACCCAACGCGATAGCACCACCCTGAGGATTAAGTCGAGTATCATTGGGATCAATATCGAGTCCCCTCAATACGCCCAATGCCTGAGAAGCGAAGGCCTCGTTTAACTCAATAAGATCCATTTGATCCAATGTTAGACCAGATAGTTTCAGTACTTTATTGACTGCTTCGATTGGGCCAACACCCATGATTCGAGGATCGATACCAGCGGTTGCCATAGCAACAACACGCGCTCGAGGTGTTAACCCGTTAGCAGCGGCACCGGATTCGCTGGCCAGCAGCACGGCACAGGCGCCATCATTTATGCCGGAAGCGTTGCCCGCAGTCACCGAACCATCACCACCATTAACTGTTCTTAATTGAGCTAACTTCTCGAGTGATGATTCACGCGGGTGCTCATCGACATCAAAATAGCTAATGTTGCCGCGACGGTCTTTAATTTCGATTGGTACAATCTCATCAGCAAAAAGACCCGCTTTTTGAGCAGCCGCTGTTTTAGCCTGACTGTTAAATGCAAACAGATCTTGCTCTTCACGGCTGATACCATATTCAGCCGCTACGTTATCAGCCGTTTGTGGCATGGTATCAACGCCATACATCGCTTTAAGCGCAAGGTTAGTAAATCGCCACCCCATCGTGGTGTCTTCTAAAATTTGAGAACGCCCAAAAGAAGTTTCAGACTTACCCATAACAAAGGGAGCTCGCGTCATCGATTCGACGCCGCCAGCAAGTGCAACATTCAGCTCACCCGCTTTAATGCCTCTAGCCATGGTACCAATGGCATCCAAACCAGAACCACATAGGCGGTTGATGGTTGAAGCAGGAACCGAAGTGGGCAAACCTGAGAGCAATACTGACATGCGAGCAACATTTCGATTATCCTCACCTGCCTGATTAGCACAGCCCATCAGCACATCATCAATTGACGCTGTATCTAAAGAGGGAACCTCAGCCAGAGTTGCTTTAATAACCTGAGCTAATAAGTCATCAGGGCGAACGGTGGCCAGTGAACCTGCGTAACGACCAATAGCAGAGCGTTTTGCTGCACAAATAAAAGCTTCAGCCATGTTTAAATCCTTGTTTAATCAATCTGATGAAAAGGGGCATTTACGAATGCACGCTGGAGCAGCGCAGGCGATACTCGGTAACGATCATCGCCATAATATAGGCTGATGTTATCCAACACATCGGCTACGAAACTGGTGCCTAGCTTATCGGCCCATGCTAATAGACCGGTCGGATAGTTCACACCTGCCTGCATAGCGGCATCTATTCCAGCGGCATCAGCAATTCCTAAATGAAGCGCATCAGACGCTTCATTAATAAGCATAGCGACTGTTCGCATCACTATCAGACCTGGCAAGTCCTTTACAACCCGAGTTTTGACACCCAAGAAATCGAACATTGCATAGACTTCAGTCCAAACCTCTTCAGGCATTTCCGGATGTGTTGATAGCGCTAGAGATTCACATGTCGAATAGTCGATAGCGAGATCCATTTGAATAAGGTTGCGATTATCTTCAGCCAGAGAACGCTCTAGGGTTGTGCGACCATCCGTCAAAACCAGTGTTGCGCCGTTAGCAAACACGATTTCGCCCTCATCACCTTCAGTCTCGGTAGGAATCTCTATTCCACGCGCCTTAATTCTATCAATAAGCGACTTAATCGCGGGTGATACCACAGCACTGCTAATATTAAAGAACCCACCAAAACGGATATCATCCCACTCAAGGTTTGGGACTAACTGTTTACCCTCAGGGTACTGATAAAAGCCACGACCACTCTTACGTCCAAGCCAACCGGCATCAACTAACTCTTTTTGCATGAGCGATGGTTTAAATCGAGGATCAAAATAGTAAGATTCAAATACTGAGCTCGTCACTGCGTAGTTAACGTCCTGCCCGATAAGATCAGTCAACTCGAAAGGCCCCATACGAAAACCGCCGGCTTCTTTTAATAAAAGATCGATTCGCTCAGGTTCAGTGACACCCTCTTCAGCCATTCGAAGCCCTTCAGCGTAAAAAGGACGTGCTACTCGGTTAACAATAAAACCTGGCGAGGATTTAGCAGCCACACCCACTTTGCCCCACTGCTTAGACAGTGCAAGTAATGTTTCAACAACCTTAGCGTCGGTCGCCAAGCCATGAATCACCTCAACCAACTTCATAATAGGTGCAGGATTAAAAAAGTGCAGACCTGCTAAGCGAGCAGGATCTTTCAACGCCGATCCAATAGCAGTCACGGAGATTGAGGAGGTATTAGTTGCTAAAATAGTTTGGTCTGAACAGATCGACTCCAGTTGTTGAAACAGCTGTTGCTTAATGTCCAAACGCTCAACAATAGCTTCTACAACCAGATCGGCCCGTTCCATAGAGTTGATATCATTGACGTAGGAGATTCGATCGCAAATGCCCTGTGCATCTTCCTCACTGAATTTACCGCGTGAAACCAGCTTATCCATCGATTTTTTTAGATTCGCTTTTGCAGCCTCGAGTACCGATTCACTCAAGTCAAAGAGCACTACATCTAAACCAGCTTGAGAAGCGACCTGAGCGATTCCTGCACCCATAGTGCCTGCACCAACTACGCCCACCTGTTTAATTTGGTCAACCGTTTTGTATTGTGTGGTCATATCATTACTTCTTATCTAAAAATTGCTGAACTTTCTGCCAAAATTCCGGATTGCGACCGGCTAGCTTCTGGCATTGACTTTCCAGTTCCAGTTGAGCGGCAAAGTCATTATCAAAAGCGCGATAGAGGCTACGTTTAATGAGCTCCAAGCCCAACTTAGGCTTACCCTTTAAGTTGGAAACAATATTATCTACCTCTGATGAGAACTGATCCTCTTCTACCGCTTTCCAGATGAGTCCATATTCAGCTGCCTCTTCACCCGTAACAACCTCACCGAGCATGGTAATAGCCATAGCTTTAGCCTGACCGGCATTCCTCACCAGCGTCGCTGTTGCACCAGCATCAGGCACCAAACCTAAATGACTAAAAGGAAAAGTGAACTTTGCCTGTTTCTTTGCAATAACAATGTCACAAGCTAGCGCGAGCGATGCACCAGCTCCAGCAGCGACACCATTAACTGCAGCAATGACAGGAACAGGCAGATTTCTCAATCTAATAACCAGAGGACTGTAGGTGTTTTTTAGAGAGTCCCCCAAATCAGGCTTGGGTTCTCCATGAGGAATACGACGCTCCTCAAGGTCCTGCCCTGCACAGAAACCACGACCCTCGCCTGTCAAAATGAGACAGCGTAAAGACTCCAAACGCTCAATCTCTCTAAGAGCTACTTTTAACTCTGCGTGCATAGTTTTACTGAACGCATTGAGTCTGTCAGGACGGCTCAATTTTAATTCAACAACACCATCTGTCTCTGTAACTTGAAGACATTCGTAGTTATTTGATAAAGACATCACTCACCTCTTAACGCAGTTGCCCGCGCTAGATTAGTCTGCACAGCAGTTGTCACATGGTAGAAGTCTAATCCTCGTAAACCACCTAATTCTTGACCACCGCCTGCACGACCCGGGCCACCGTGAATACACATCGGCATCACATTGCCATGACCTGAATGACCGCGACTAACACTGTCATCAACAATCAAAAGACGCCCATGAGTCGAGCCGAGCTCGACCACTGCGTTCATAGCAAATTGATCATCGTTAGTGAAAATTGAACTCACCAATGAACCTCCACCTCGGCGCACCAACTCGAAAAGTTCTGTTTCGCTGCTGTAAGGCATCAGTGTTGCAACAGGACCAAACACTTCTGTTTCATGTACTTGAGTAGCTGATTTAGGGTCCTGACACACCAATAGTTTTTGCGTGACGTAAAAACCAGATGATTCGCCATCTAATGTTCCAATATCACCTTCAAAAGCTATCTCTGTCTCACTTAGCAGTGCTTTGACACCCTCTTCTGCTGCTAACTGTTGCGCTGCACTGACTAATGGACCATAAGTAACACCTTCATTAGCGGGGTTACCTGGTTTTCCTTTAGAAAGCTTTGCAACCAACGCTTCCTTCGCAGCCTCTAACTCCGAATCAGGCACAAAGATGCGACGAACAGCGGTACATTTCTGCCCCGACTTAATCGTCATCTCTTTAGAGACCTCGTGAATAAATGAATTAAATCCGTCTGAACCTGCAGTAAGATCGGGTCCAAGGATGGATGAATTAATACTATCGGCTTCGGCATTGAATCGAACTGATTCACTGATAACCCTTGGGTGCGATGCAAGCATGGCCGCGGTATCCGCTGAACCTGTAAACGCTACCGCGTCTGCAGATGTAATGTGATCCATTAAATCTCGACCACCTCCCGCCAAAAAGCTAAATGCACCTTTAGGAAGAATGTCTGCATTAATAATATCGCGCGCCATGACCCATGCAACCGGCAAAGAGACAGCCGCTGGTTTAACCACCGCGGGCACACCAGACAGAAGCGCAACACCGAGCTTTTCTAGCATGCCCCATGCTGGGAAATTGAATGCATTTATGTGAACAGCAGCACCTCGCAGTGGCGTCTTTACATGAATCGCTCTGAAGTTCTCATCTTTTGTGAGCTGTTCAAATTCACCATCTGCAATCCATTTACGATCACCAAGCTTCTTACCCAATGAAGCGTAGTATTTTAGTGTACCGATACCGCCTTCCACATCTAGAAATGTATCCATTGCGGTGGCACCATTATTTTTTGCGCTGAGTTCAGCGTACTCCTCTTTGTTCTCACCCAGAACAGCGGCTATCTGTTTCAATAGGCCGGCACGCTCTAAATAGGTCATGCCACGTAGCGCTGAACCGCCCTCTGTTCGAGCAAAATCGAGAATATCACCCCCACTGACTTCGTAACCTGCGATGTTACCCATTACTGAGCCATCCAACGCGCAATAAACGTCTGCTGCGGTGCTACCGTTATCTTGCCACTCACCTAATAGGTAACTCATCATTCGCATGGTTATTTACTCCTTAACGTCTTATAAACTGTGCTTAAATTCTTTTATTGCAGCAATTAACTGCTCCGGCGCATCTCTATGGATAGAGTGACGACAATTTGGGATGACTAATGACTCGGATCTAGAACCGGCCTGTGAGACAATTGCATCAACTTGATCAAGTGTTCCATACTCATCTAGATCACCTTGAACAACGAGCAAAGGCACTCGGATCGACTCCAAGTAGGACTCGATATTAAAATCGAGAAAGTCTGGATCAAGCCAAGCCTTATTCCATCCCCAAAAGGCGCAGTCAACATTGTCACCATGGTAACGGGCCAACCCTTGGCGAAGACCGCCTGACTCATAAGCGTCACGGGCCTTCTCGATACTTGCTACACAAACAGGTTCGTTAAACACATGGGCTGCAAGTGTTACAACACCGATCACACGATCATCCGTTGAGGTGCCTGCAAAAATCAACGCGATTGAACCGCCATCACTATGGCCAACTAGAATAAATTGATCGTACTCAAGTTGCTGCATAATTTGGGGCAGCCAGACTGTGGCTTCTTCAGCCATGTAGTCCAATCGACGAGGTACCTCAACGGGAGACGATTTACCGTACCCACCCCTGCTATAAGAAACAACATCCGAACCGGTTTGATCCGCAAGTTGCTGAGGAAAATCCTTCCACAACTCAACACAACCAAGCCCCTCGTGCAACAAAATAAAGGCGACGCTATTTCTAGCGCCACCTGCTGGTGTTGTTATAACCGCCTCATGCTGGCGGCCATCTACTTCAATAAAATTAACCACTAACCAAGCTCGCGCAATTTGAACCGTTGAATTTTACCGGTCGCTGTTTTTGGTAAATCCGTGACATAAATAAACCAACGCGGATATTTATGCGGCGCAAGATTAGCCTTAACAAAGTCTTTCAACTCTTGATTTAACTCTGGAGTCTCTTGAACAGACTCTTTGAGAATGATGTACGCTTTCGGCTTGACCAGGTCGTTATCATCCATCGCTCCGACAACGGCGGCTTCAAGTACCGCAGGATGCCGAATAAGTGTCGCTTCTACTTCAGCAGGAGATACATATATTCCGCTCACTTTGAGCATGTCATCTGAGCGACCTGCGTAGACGTAATTACCCTCTTCATTGATGTAGAACTTATCGCCACTGCGAGTCCATTCACCTTGGAAGGTCGCAGTACTTTTTGCACGGTTATTCCAATACATGATCGCTGTAGAGGGCCCCTTGGTTACAAGATCACCAATTTCACCAGAAGGTACTTCATTATCGTCAGCATCCAACAACTTAACCTCATAGCCCGGCACCGGTTGACCTGTAGTACCGGGTGCCACGCGACCTGGAGCATTAGATAGGAATATGTGAAGCATCTCGGTAGAACCGATGCCATCAATAATGTCGCTACCCATTTCCTCTCTCCACTGTTCTAACAATTGAGCAGGTAGGGCCTCACCAGCCGAGGTACTCATACGTATAGGCAATAAGCCTTTTGCAGGTTTATCTTGTTTTGCCAACATTCCGGCATACAAAGTAGGTACGCCGCAGAATACCGTTACCGAATGCTTCTCAAGACGCTCATAAACGGAATCAGGCGTTGGACGACCAGAATAGAGAATCGTTGTAGCCCCCACCGATAGTGGAAAACTAAACGCATTACCTAAACCATAGGCAAAGAATAATTTAGCCGCCGAGAAAACAACATCATCCTGCTGAAGATCAAGAACGCCCTTGCCAAACAATTCCGCCGTTTGAATGATGGAGGAGTGAATATGAACCGTACCCTTGGGTGCACCAGTCGAACCTGACGAGTACAACCAAAAACAGGGATCATCACAAGTCGTCATAGGCCCTACGAATGAGTCGGTGCCTTTTGCTTCTAAATCCGCCACCGAATCACACCCATCCACAGACTCTGATCCCGTTACAATCAGAGTTTCTAACGTAGGTACTTTACCTAGAAGTTCTTTAAACGTCGGAACAAAACTAGGATCTATAATAGCCACTTTAGCGCGACTATCATTAAGCATGTACTCATAATCTTTAGAAGTGAGTAGCGTATTGACTGCTATTGGCAATACACCCGCTTTGATACAACCCAAGAACGATACGGGCCAATCAATAGTATCCAGCGCACACAAGAAAACCCTTTGCTCAGCCTGAACGCCTAGCGAGTTAAGTGATGAACCGAGACGATTGGACCTTCGGTCTAATTCTGAGAAGGTAATTGTCGCTTGATCATCAATATAAGCAAGCTTATCACCGAAGCCAGCGTTTAAGTTACGCTGCATCAAATCATAGGCTGCATTATAGTTTCGAGGTACATTGACCACAGGCGGATTTTGCGAGTGATCGCAGCTGCTTAATTCAAAATCCATTGCTTGATTCCTTTATTATTAATGACAGTTCTAAGGACCGTCTTAAGAGAAATTATTTTTAGAATTATCGAGTAAACTCTATTGCACCATCAGGCAACAGATAGATGACAAAGGCTTCACCGTTGGCCACTGTCGGTTTATGCGCACTGCCAGGTGAGTAAACTTTCCAACCATGATCGGTGCCATCAAATGCAGCGCCTTCGTTCAATGGAATAACCAGATCCACTTCACCATTAGGATGCGAGTGATGCGGACCAACCACATCATTCATCAGCACAACATCGACGCTGAAACCTGCAAGGTCATTACTAGGCTTAAACACCCGACCATATTTGATGCCGCCAGCCTCGTATTGGCACAGCCACCCCTCATCTACACCGATGGAGCAGAGACTTTTGAGTTCAGAAAACCATTCACTGTCACTGGAAAACTCTGAGTTGAGGGAGTCGGTTAGGGCAGGAGAAATATCACGGCCAGCCAACCACTGGGTCACCGGCGCAATAAGGTCGTGGAAACGCGCTTGATTCATAATCTGAAGCCTATTTTATATATTGTTATAGGCTATATGTTGCATTATCTTTGAGATAAGTCAATGCAATATATTTCATATTGTTATTTCCCCTGATAATTAGGGCGTCGTTTTTCCTTAAAAGCAGAAATACCCTCATGCTTATCTTCACTGTCAAGAAGACGAGAAAATGATGAGCGCTCAGCATCCAAACCTGCATCAAGTGGCAGATCAACGGCTGCTTTAATAGCTCTCTTATTTTCGATAACTGCAAGTGGTGCTTTGGTTGAGATCAACTTAGCAATATCCAAAGTCTTTTCGATCGTTAGCTCGGGTTGACAGACTTCTGTTACCAAACCACAAGAGAGAGCCTCATTGGCATCAATAAACTCGCCCGTTAAACACCAGCGCATCGCTTTCCCCTTTCCAACAAGGGTAGCAAGTCTTTGAGTACCCCCTGCTCCCGGCAAGATAGCAAGATTAACCTCGGGCTGTCCGAACTTAGCATTATTGCCTGCTACCAAGAAATCACACAGCATAGCCAATTCATTACCGCCACCCAAACAAAAGCCGTTAACGGCACCGAGTAAAGGCTTTTGTAGTTGTCGTATAGCTGCCCAGTGTTGATTTCGCGGATCGGTTGCTACGTCCGCGCCTGTTTTACGTTGCAACTCATCAATATCAGCACCCGCAGCAAAAGCTCGTTCATCACCCGTTAGGACCATCACCGAAATGTTGGTATCAGCATCCGCCTCGACCAAACACGTCGCTATTTGACCCAACATATCAGTCGATAACGCATTGAGCTCACGAGGTCTGTTGAATTGAATCAACAACACGGATCCATGAAGTGAAAGATTAAGCGACGGAAAACGATCGCTATTAAGATTTTCTAGAGTATCCATACCAAACCTTCGAACTGACTATCAATAAAACCAAACATGCAATATATTACACATTCAATCAAAATAATATTGGTAAAGTAACATGCCCATCTATCAATTAGCAGGTGTCACACCCGTCATTCACCCTAGCGCCTATGTTCATCCAACAGCTGTCGTTTTGGGTGATGTACACATTGGTGAAGATTGCTACGTAGGACCTCTGGCAAGCCTGCGAGGTGATTTTGGAGCCATCAAACTAGGCAAGGGTGTCAATATCCAAGACTGCGTAGTGGTCCACAGCTTCCAAGATATCACGGTTGTTGTCGAGGATTATGGCCACATAGGGCATGGTGCAATATTGCATGGATGCACCATCCGTGAAGGTGTACTGGTAGGTATGAGCGCAACCGTCATGGATAAAGTCGAGATCGGTGCTAGAAGCTTTGTCGGGGCTCACAGCTTTGTAAAAACAGGGGACTCTTTTCCTGAGGGTTCGATGATTTTGGGAACACCCGCAAAAGTAGTGCGCGAACTATCAGAGCAAGAGATGGCTTGGAAACACAAAGGCACAGAGGCTTATATTGCACTGGCGAAAGAGTCTCTCAAATCATGTGTAGAAGTAGAGCCACTCACAGAAGCTGAGCCAAATAGAAAAACGATCAGTATTGGTGAGAAAGTTTTACCAAAACAGGACACCGTTAAGTAGTTAAGGAATTAAACATGTCACTAACCCGCATTGATGGAAAAAAGGTATCCAAGCTCTGCCTAGGCACTATGACTTGGGGTGAGCAGAACAGTGAAGCAGAAGCCCACGAACAGATCCAATACTCAATGGATCAAGGCATCAACTTCATGGACTGTGCTGAAATGTACCCTGTTCCCCCTGTTGCTGAGACAGCTGGCCGATCTGAAGAGATCATTGGTACTTGGTTTGCAAAGAATGGACATCGAGAGGATTGGGTAATAGCAACTAAGGCAGCTGGATCCGGCGCCAGCATGGAGTATCTCCGCGGCGGCCCAAAACACAATTTAGAGTACTTAACCAAAGCGGTCGATGACAGTCTTCGCAGAATGCAGACAGATTACATTGATCTTTACCAGCTACACTGGCCAGAGCGAAGTACGAATATATTTGGTCAGCTTGGCTATCGCCACCGCGAAACCGATGACACCCCGATTCATGAAACTCTAGAGGCTCTGAACATACTGATTAAGAGCGGAAAAATTCGCTCAATTGGGCTTTCAAATGAGAATCCGTGGGGAACTATGCGGTATTTAGAGCTCGCTCGAACACAGGGACTCCCTAAAATCGAAACGGTTCAAAATCCTTACAACTTGTTGAGTCGTGTGTATGAAATTGGCATGGCCGAAGTATCCCATAGGGAGGACGTCGGTTTAATGGCCTATTCGCCCATGGCATTTGGAGCCCTGAGTGGTAAATATCGAAATGGAGCCAAGCCTGAAAACGCTCGAATCACTCTTTTTGAACGTTTCGCGCGTTACTCAAGCAAAGAGTGTGAAACAACAATCGAAGCGTACTGTCAGCTTGCAGAGCAGTGGGGGATGGAACCTTCCCAAATGGCACTGGCATTTGTTAACCAACAACCCTTTGTTCTCTCAACGATCATTGGTGCAACTACAATGGAACAACTGAAATCCAACATTGTTAGTGAAGCGTTAGTGTTGGATAAAGATCAGCTAAAAGCAATTAACAAGATTCATAACTCACAACCAAACCCTGCACCTTAGCCCTGGAATCCAAATTTAAACATTAATGCCGTCGAATCTATTCAAAAAATCATTGGATATCGGCGGCAATTTACCCTGCCTCCCCTCTAACTCATTGATAATCCAATGATGGGCCGCCGGTGTCAGTTGCTTATAAAGTGATGCACATAAGCTTCTAGCTTCATTGCCTAGCCATCGGCTGCCGAGTATTTGATCAGGAAAAGAAGGGTCTCTTAGTGCCAGTTTTCGATATTCATGAATCATGAGCGTTCGAGTAATGAATGCCGTTTTGGGATCTTGAAGCTGAGCATGCATCGCAGGGGCATTAAGAGACTGATAGAAATCGACAAAATCAATATAGGCGTCATTCAAAGACTTCAGACCCCAGCCCTGCCAAATAAGATTTCGAAGAGCTTGTTCACTTTCATTCACTACCTGAGATTCGAACAGAACCACTCTATCAGCTAATCCATTTTCTCTCAGGATTGATATGACGTCATCGCGATCGGCTTGAGGAAAGGCTAGTACAGAGTTACTGAGTGAGCCAAAGCCGCTGAGTGATAAATCATCTGAAAGCGACTTTTTCTCATCTGCAGTTAGAGCGGAGATTAGCAATAACGTCCAAACTCCTTGCCACTGAGGGACATTCAGCCGATAGACGCGATTAAACGCTGCACTAAAACGGTACTCACCATCAGGGCTTAGTCGATAAAAGCTTTTGCGTCCCACTTTATGGGATAGGAGCCAGCCCTCTTGTGTCAGGCGAAAAACGGATGTTCGCATCAAACGTTCATTGATACCAAAGGGTTCCAAAAGTCGAATCAGACTTCCGAGCCATACTTCACCACCATGGGCAACAATCGAATCTCCCCAAACACTAATAATAAGAGAAGGCACCCTGAGAGGTGTTTGAGATTGAAAGCGCTGGATGCACAAATCGGCGCATAAGGTTTGTTGCATTAATCTATTTCCAAATAAAGCGATACAAAAATACAGAAAGCATAATTTGAAATGTATCTTTTTTTACGGCATATTTAGATACGTTAACAAAGTATCCAGTACACGGGTACTTAATTTCTGTGCATTAATGAATAACGACAAGAGCACGAGTCTAAGTAATGAATTTAACCGATATCATATATGAGGTGTCTGAGGGTGTAGCTATGATTACACTCAACAGACCAGACACTTTAAACAGTTTTAATGAAGCAATGCATCATTCGCTGCATTTAGCATTGGATTCAGCCGCCAAGGACTCTCAAGTAAGAGCTGTTTATTTAACCGGTGCTGGACGTGCTTTTTGCGCTGGTCAGGATCTCTCTGATGCTATGGTTAAGCCTGCTGAGCCAATGCCAAACCTCGGAAATGTTATCGAGTCCTACTACAATAACACTGTAAAACGTCTCTACCACATGGAAAAACCCGTCGTTTGTGCAGTCAATGGCATCGCAGCAGGCGCAGGTGCCAATATTCCACTGGCGTGTGATTTCGTTATCGCTGCTAAATCCGCTAAGTTTGTTCAAGCCTTTTGTAAGATAGGTCTGATACCCGATTCAGCCGGCACATGGCTATTACCTCGTTTGGTTGGCCTGGCACGTGCGAAGCAACTCGCTATGCTTGGGAACCCTTTAAGCGCCGAACAAGCCGTTGATTGGGGCCTAATATTTAAAGCCGTTGACGACGACCTCCTTCATGAAGAATCGATCGCGTTCGCAAAGCAACTGGCGACACAACCCACACTAGCGCTGGCCAAAACAAAGCAGGCACTGGACCTAAGCTTTAACAATTCCCTTGAGGATCAATTGGACGTTGAACGAGACATACAGACCCGTCTTGGCAATTCAGATGATTATAAAGAGGGTGTTAACGCCTTCATTGAAAAGCGCCAGCCTGACTATAAAGGTTGCTAATTATGAAGGATTCAAGATCTCAAACAGCACAAGAGCTTGCTGAAGCCTGCGCAAAGGAGCTCTATTCCCGTGATACTGCAACCAATCATCTTGAAATGAAGATGAGCAGCGTGTCACCTGGTCAAGCCTCTATGTCGATGTTCGTTAAAGACTTTATGGTACAGGGCCACAATACATGTCATGGTGGTTATCTGTTCACACTGGCTGACTCAGCCTTTGCACTCGCCTGTAATACCTACAATCAGCCCTGCGTTGCGATAGGTTGCAGCATCGACTACGTTGCACCTGGTTTGATGGGTGATCATTTAACTGCAACTGCACAAGAGAGAAGTCGATCAGGGCGTACGGGTAATTATGATGTTGAGATACGTAATCAAGATAATAAATTAATTGCGATTTTTAGAGGCAAATCCTATGCCTTAAAAGGAACTGTTCTTCCGGAAAGTGAGCACTCATAACAAGATTTTAAAAGGAATTAAGCAATGATGGTTGATACCTCTTTCACACCAGATCAACTGGACCCGATGGAACGGGCCAGTATTGATGAGCTTCGCGCCACACAACTAGATCGTTTAAAGAAAAGCGTATCTCACGCTTATGATAATGTCGCTCTATACAAAAAGCGCTTTGATGATAAAGGTATACACCCTTCAGACATCAAAACACTGGATGATTTATCTATTATCCCATTTACCACCAAGAGTGACTTGAGAGACCACTACCCATTTGGGTTGTTTGCAACGCCCATGGATCAGATCGTGCGACTTCATGCTTCAAGTGGCACAACAGGTAATCCAACTGTGGTGGGTTATACTAAAAATGATATCGATCACTGGGCCAATCTCGTAGCACGATCGATTCGTGCGGCAGGAGGAAAACCGGGCGATAAGGTTCATGTATCGTATGGATACGGTCTATTTACGGGTGGTCTAGGCGCCCACTATGGTGCAGAGCGGCTTGGCTGTACTGTCATCCCTATGTCCGGTGGACAGACAGAAAAGCAGGTTCGCTTAATTAGGGATTTCAATCCTGACATCATTATGGTCACACCCTCTTACATGCTCAATATTGCCGATGAGATGGAGAGACAGGGTATCGACCCACATCAATTGAGTCTAAAACTCGGGATATTTGGTGCTGAGCCTTGGACAAATGATCTTCGTCTTTCCATGCAGCGACGTCTTGGCATCACGGCTACCGATATCTACGGTCTCTCAGAGATCATGGGACCAGGTGTAGCACAAGAGTGTGGCGAAACACAGGATGGACCCACAGTATGGGAAGATCACTTCTACCCCGAGATTATTAACCCTGAAACCGGTGAAGTACTGCCCGATGGTGAGCTTGGTGAATTAGTCTTCACAACCCTGAGCAAAGAAGCTTTGCCTATGCTGCGCTATCGAACGCGAGACCTGACAAGGCTTCTTCCGGGTACCGCTCGCCCTATGCGTCGAATCGATAAAATCACCGGCCGTAGTGATGACATGATGATCATTCGCGGTGTAAACGTATTTCCTACTCAAATTGAGGAAGAGGTTTGTAAAGTTCCGCAATTCTCGGAAAATTACGAAATCCACCTGCACCGCGAAGGAAACATGGACAGCATGATGGTTCATATAGAGTTACGTTCAGAGTTTGCTCAACAACCTGAGGAGACAACGGCTCAACAAATCGCGGCATTGAAGCATCATGTAAAATCGTCAGTCGGCATCAGTATCGGTGTTCAACTTCGAGACATAGGGTCCATAGCTCGTTCAGAAGGTAAAGCACAGCGCGTATTTGATGAGAGATAAATGAACACACGCAATATCGTGTGAACTTGAGCCCAAATGCGATACAAAAATTTAAATACTTGTTATTTTTTAGTGTCGCTTTTGATATGATGACTTGAATCATTTAAAGAGAGGTCTGTTATGTACGCACAGATGGTTGAAACCGGTGTTAAAAGTGTCAAATCAACTACAGAGATGTCATCAGAAGAACAGGCATTTCAGGCTCGTATTGACGCGGAAATAAAGATTGAACCTAAGAACTGGATGCCAGAGGCATACCGGAAAACACTGATACGTCAAATTTCACAACATGCGCATTCAGAAATCGTGGGCATGCTGCCTGAGGGTAACTGGGTTACTCGCGCACCCACACTGAAGCGAAAGTTGCAATTGATGGCCAAAATTCAAGATGAAGCCGGGCATGGTCTGTACCTGTACAGTGCTATGGAAACACTGGGCGCTGATCGTGATGAAGAGGTCCAAAAAATGCACGAGGGCAAGGCGAAATACTCCAGTATTTTCAACTACCCTACTTTGAACTGGGCTGATATGGGAACCATTGGTTGGCTTGTCGATGGTGCGGCCATAGTGAACCAAGTACCTTTGCAAAGAACCTCTTATGGACCCTACTCTCGAGCAATGATCCGAGTCTGCAAAGAGGAGAGTTTCCACCAACGCCAGGGCTATGAAATTCTTCTGCACCTTATGCGCGAAGGAAACGACGCTCAAAAGGAGATGGTTCAAGACTCCATTAACCGTTTCTGGTGGCCTGTACTGATGATGTTTGGGCCATCCGATGCTCACTCACCCAATAGCGCCCAATCAATGGCTTGGAAAATCAAACGTCACTCAAATGATGAGCTACGCCAGCGTTTTATCGATCAAACCATTCCACAACTGCAAATTCTAGGCTGTACTGCGCCTGACCCTGATCTGAAATTTAATGAAGAGACCGGACATTGGGAATATGGAGAAATCGATTGGACAGAGTTCTTCGAAGTACTCAAAGGTAACGGCCCTTGTAATAAAGAGCGTGTTGCCCAGCGTAAAAAGGCGATTGATGAAGGCGCTTGGGTTCGTGAAGCTGCTGTTGCTTACGCCAACAAAAAACAACAGCGTAATGCTGCTTAATTTGGAGAACTACTATGGCTGATTGGACCCTATTTGAAGTGTTTATCCGAAGTAAACACGGCCTAAACCATAAGCATGTCGGGAGTGTGCATGCCGCGGATTCTGAGATGGCTATCGAGAACGCGCGCGATCTATATACACGACGCAACGAGGGAGTGAGTATTTGGGTCGTACCATCTGCATCGATAACGGCCACAGCAACGGATGAAAAAGAGGCGTTATTCGATCCATCCGATGACAAAATTTACCGACATGCTGGCTTTTACAAACTGCCTGATGAAGTTGGACACATGTAGAGGCCCCTATGAAACGTTTTGATGATACAACGGAACTTCTGCTTCAACTTGGCGATAGCGCCATGATACAGGCCCAGCGTCTGTGTGAACTTGTTGGAGGAGCACCCGCTCTTGAAGAAGAAGTCGCATTGATGAATGTCGGCCTTGATCTAGTCGGACAAGCGCGTAACTGGTTAGAGTATGCCGCTGAACGTATTGGTGATGGTCGCACAGCCGACGATCTGGTCTTCCTGAGAGACCAAGGCGAGTACAGAAATCTTCTAATTGTTGAACAGCCAAACGGTGACTTTGCGATGACGATGGCTAAGCAGTTTCTATTTGATGCTTGGCACTATCCTCTTCTTGAAAAACTGTGTAGTTCATCTGATGAGAAAATAGCGGGCATCGCGGCTAAGTCCCTTAAAGAGTCTAGTTAT
This sequence comes from Marinobacterium sp. xm-a-152, assembly GCF_013282965.1. Lineage (NCBI taxonomy): Bacteria > Pseudomonadati > Pseudomonadota > Gammaproteobacteria > Oceanospirillales > Oceanospirillaceae > Marinobacterium > Marinobacterium sp. xm-a-152. The sequence goes on from NZ_WBYI01000004.1 coordinate 103,893, forward strand.
CATATCCGTCGTTCGAGTGAATGGATAAAACGACTGGGCGACGGCACTTCTGAAAGCCACGAACGCATGCAATCCGCATTAGACAAAATCTGGCATTTCACATTCGAGCCAGCCAAGCCGTGCGAACTGTTCAAGACATTGGATTCATCTGGTATTGCACCAGGTGTAAATGATCTTTGCAGTGATTGGCACGCGATCATCTCAAAGACATTAACTGAAGCAACACTGATGCAACCTGAGGCTGCTGATAACAACTACCTCAGTGGAGCTAAGGGTCTGCATACAGAAAGCCTTGGTTTTATCTTAGCTGAGATGCAGTTTTTACAACGAGCATACCCGAATGCAAGCTGGTGAGTTGATTGCAACTGATCGACCTGAGCTGACAGAAGAGTCAATTAAGTTAGCTTGGTCAGTTCTGGATGAAGTCATGGATCCGGAAGTACCGGTTGTGAGTCTTACTGACTTGGGTATTGTTCGCGAAATCACACCCGTTGGTGGACTATTACAAGTCGTTTTAACGCCAACCTATTCCGGTTGTCCAGCCACAGAGCACATTGAACAGAGCGCTAAACGAGCCCTTGAAGATTCGGGGTTCAATGCCGTTACTATTGAGCAAAGACTTGCACCCGCTTGGACGACAGACTGGATCACAGAACGCGGTCGCCTCCGTTTAAAAGAGTATGGCATAGCACCGCCCATCGGCAGTGCTGACAAGCCACAACTCGATCAAGCGATTCCTTGTCCAGTTTGTGATAGTAGCAATACGAAAGAGATTACAGAATTTGGTTCCACAGCGTGTAAAGCGCTGTACCAATGTAACGACTGTCTAGAACCATTTGATTACTTCAAATGCATCTAAGCTAGGGAGATAAAATGAGCAACTTCCACCGTTTAAAAATTGCTGATCGCACAGAAGAGACACGCGACTCAGTCTCGTTAGCTTTCGAAGTACCGTGCGAGATTCAGGAACGTTTTCGATTTAATCAAGGTCAATACCTAACATTAAAAGCTAACATCAATAACGAAGAGGTACGCCGCTCTTATTCAATCTGCAGTGGTGTCCATGACAACGAGCTTAGAGTTGCTGTAAAGCGAGTGCCTGACGGTTTGTTCTCCAACTTTGCCAATGATCAGTTGGCAATTGGGGATGAAATTGATGTCATGGAACCCATGGGGCACTTCTATACCGATCTTAATGAAGAGCGCTCAGGTAACTATCTTTTAATGGCAGCAGGCAGTGGTATCACACCTATTCTATCGCAGGTCAAAACCATTTTGAGATCGGAGCCAAAAAGCCGCGTCACACTGATATATGGCAACAGAGCGACGGGTTCCACCATGTTCAAAGATCAATTGGAAGATCTTAAAAACAGTTACATGGGACGTTTAAATCTCATTTTCATCTTCAGTCGCGAACAACAGGACATAGACCTTTATAACGGTCATATCGACGCAGAGAAATGTGAAGCCCTCTTCTCTAAATGGATCGATGTTAAGCAATTAACGGATGTCTTTATTTGTGGTCCTCAATCAATGACAGAAACCGTGAGTGAATCACTTATTAAAGCGGGAGTCGCGAAGCAAAACGTTCATTTTGAGCTCTTCGGAACGACTCAGGGTAGTGAAAAAAGAGCACAGCGAACAGAAGCCGCTGAGCGTGCAACACACCTATCTAGCATTGAAATCATGCGCGATGGGCATGTTAAGCAGTTTGATCTTGCCCAGAACACTCAAAACATCCTAGATGCAGCGAATGAACAAGGTGCAGAGTTGCCCTACTCTTGTAAAGCAGGCGTCTGCTCAACCTGCAAATGCAAGGTGGTTGAGGGTCAGGTTGAGATGGATGTTAGCATCGGGCTTGAAGACTATGAGGTCAAAGAGGGGTTTGTACTCTCCTGCCAATCATACCCAATAAGCGACAAAGTCGTTCTAGATTTCGATCAAATATAAAAAACTATAATCAATAAACGGATTTATCATGTCATCAACACCAATCGTTCAAAGTTTCATCGCAGGCCAATGGATTGGTCAGAATGCTCATCAAACACTCAATAGTGCAATTAATGGTGATGCCGTCTTTTCTACTCACTCTGAAGCAATAGATTTTAGTTCAAGTCTGGACTACGCAAAGACGATTGGTCACAAAAGTCTGTTGGCTCTCGATTTTCAACAACGAGCCACGGTGTTGAGAAACCTAGGCAAATATCTGATGGAGCACAAAGAGTCTCTTTATCAGATTTCTGCTCATACTGGTGCTACAAGAAATGACAGCTGGATCGATATAGAAGGTGGTATTGCAACACTGTTTGCTTATGCAAGCATGGGGCGTAATGAACTCCCCTCTGGCAATACACTTCACGAGGGAGATCCTGTCCAACTGGGTAAGGTCGGACAATTTTTTGGCAGCCACATCCTAGTTCCGAAGCAAGGTGCTGCGGTTCACATCAATGCATTTAACTTTCCTATTTGGGGAATGTTAGAAAAATTCGCCCCCAATTTTCTTGCTGGCGTGCCCGCTATCGTTAAACCTGCCTCGCAAACCTCTTACTTAACCGAGGCGTGCGTGAAGCTGATGCATCAATCTAATCTGCTTCCATTAGGATCTATACAACTGATCATAGGGTCTACAGGTGACCTGTTGGATCGACTTGATTCTCAAGACATCGTAACCTTTACCGGCTCTGCAGACACCGCTCGGATGTTAAAAAGCAATGCGAACATTCTAAATCACTCTATTCCATTCAATGCAGAGGCAGACTCATTAAACTGTGCGATCCTAGCACCTGATGTGACACCAGAGGATGCGGAATTCGAGCTTTTTGTTAAAGAGGTGGCGCGTGAGATGACGGTCAAAGCAGGACAAAAATGTACTGCAATCCGTCGTATCCTAGTCCCAGAGCATCTTATCGAACCGGTTTCAGGTGCATTAACACAGAGACTGGGTAAAACGACTTTAGGTGATCCAACGATTGAAGGTGTTCGAATGGGAGCCCTTGCTTCAATAGATCAGCAGCGTGATGTACAAGAAAAACTAGAGATGTTGATGTCCAGCAGCGACGTGCTTCTTGGTAGAGGTGCAGAGTGCAAACCCTTTGGTGAAGGCACTGAAAAGGGCGCGTTCTTTGAACCTACATTGCTACTAAACACCTCTCCAGACGCAGAGGGAGGGGCTCACGATATTGAACCTTTTGGACCTGTTAGCACACTGATGCCGTACAGAGACGTTGATCACGCTTGCACACTCGCTGCACGCGGCAAAGGCTCTTTGGTGACAACATTAACCACTAAAGACCCTGCCATCGCAGGCGTGGTAGCACCTAAACTGGCTGTATGGCATGGACGCGTTCACATTTTGGACGAACGTTCATCAAAAGAATCTACTGGTCACGGGTCACCGTTACCCATGCTTAAACATGGCGGACCAGGTCGAGCTGGCGGCGGTGAAGAACTAGGCGGAATTCGAGCGGTTAAACACTACATGCAACGTGCTTCTGTTCAAGGATCACCAACGATGCTGATGGCGGTGACAGGCCAATATGTCCGTGGCGCAGACAAAATCGAAAAACCGCTTCATCCATTCCGTTACCATTTCGATGAGCTCGAGATCGGTCAGACTCTATTAACTCACAGAAGAACGGTTACAGAAGCTGATATTGTTAATTTTGGATGCCTCTCAGGCGATCATTTTTACATGCACTTCGATGAGCAAGCGGCCTGTGACTCCATGTTCGAGAAACGCATCGCTCATGGCTATTTTGTGCTTTCAGCGGCCGCTGGCCTATTCGTTGATCCGGGTGTAGGGCCTGTCCTGGCCAACTATGGTTTAGACACACTCAGATTCGTAAACCCTGTTGGTATCGGCGATACCATACAAGCTAGAATCACATGCAAGACGAAAATTGACCAAGGTAAAGTCAACAACAAAGGCGATGCTATCGGTGTTGTCTCTTGGGATGTCGAAGTCGTTAATCAAAACGGTGAGCTTGTCGCAAGCTACGATATCCTGACCCTTGTTCAAAAATCGCAAAAGCCATAATTTTTTGTGAATTAGTTGGAAAAGTGCATAGATTTAGAGACGACACGTGATATGTTGTACACCTAAACAATAAGCTTCGTATCCAAAAACTACAGATAATAAATAGAGTATAGCGTTAATGGATATTCCACAGTTAAAGCACTTCGCATCACTGCGTGTTGAAATTGCTACACCCCAGGAGATAGGTGCAGCACAATTTGGCACGCGCAGAGTGATTCCGATTACAGGTGGCACCGTTCAAGGTAAGGGCTGGAATGGCCGTGTTTTACCTGGTGGTGCTGACTTTCAACGTATCGTTTCACCAAGATTAGCCGAACTGGATGCACGTTATGTGCTTGAGTCGGATGATGGCGAGACCATATTTGTACAGAATCGAGCACTGCGCGCTGCTGATCCAGAAGTAACACAAAAGATCATCGATGGAATCCCCGTCGATCCAAGCGAAGTCTACTTCAAGTGCACCCCTATTTTTGAAACCAGTGCCGAACGCTTTCAGTGGATTACGGAACGTCTGTTTATCGGCACGGGTGTTCGTAAACCTGACTGTGTAGAGATCGATTTTTTTGAGGTCATATGAGTAACGAGACTACCCTTAGCCGCGCGGAGTGGCTAGATCAACACTACCCAGAGCCCGGCCCCTTCAGATGGATCGCTTTTGGCTTAGAAGTCATAGCGGCTTGTGGCCTCTTCTTTTTAATGATGTTGACCGTTGCCGATGTCTTCGGCCGTTACCTCTTCAACAATGGGGTTGATGGTGCTTTTGAGATCACCCAACTAGGTCTTGCCATCATTATCTTCGCCGAAATGCCTGTTGTGACATGGCGTGGAGGACACATTTTAGTGGACCTTTTAGACTCAACACTTGGCCACAAAATCGTGCGTATTCTGGCTATGTTTTCGGCACTGGCGATCTCAACCTCCTTCTACGTTGTCGGTGTACGTATTTGGCAACTGGGTGCACGAAAACTGCGCCGAGGCGAGGTAACAGAATACTTGGAACTACCAGTAGGCTATCTAATTGAGTACATCGCCGTCATGAGTTGGTTCACTGCACTGGGTATGATCACCTATGGCATCTATCGTATATACAAAGAGAAGCATTAAGGATTTATCACGATGACCGCAGTAATTATAGGCTTCGCGCTCCTTATCTTTTTAATTCTAGTCATCCGAATGCCCATCGCCTTTGCGATGGCGATCGTCGGGTTCTTTGGTTTCGCTATTTTACAGGGCCTAACTCTTGATAACCTTTTCGACTTCCGTTGGAAAGCATCACTGACTTTGGCTTCTAACCGTGTCATTGAGACGGCACAGGAGTACTCTCTCTCAGTAGTCCCTCTGTTCATATTAATGGGTAACTTTGTCACTCGCTCAGGCCTGTCTCAAGAGCTATACAACGCCGCTTATACTTTTTTGGGTCATCGTCGCGGCGGTCTCGCCATGTCTACGGTTGTTGCGTGTGGTGGCTTCTCTGCTATTTGTGGCTCCAGCCTAGCAACGTCGGCGACCATGGCCAAGGTTGCACTGCCACCAATGCGTAAGTTTGGTTATGCCGATTCACTTGCAACCGCATCCATTGCAGCGGGCGGTACACTTGGCATTCTGATACCACCGTCAGTCATCCTTGTTATTTACGGCCTACTGACAGAGACCAGTATCCGCGAACTGTTTGCGGCAGGTTTTATACCAGGTCTTTTAGGCGTCATTCTTTACATGTTAGCTGTGCGCTGGGTCGTTATGCGCAATCCTAAATCGGGCCCAGCCGGTGAGAAATTCACCTGGGCAGAACGCATGCAGGCACTGAAAGGCATCTGGGGTGTACTTCTGCTGTTCACGATCGTAATGGGCGGTATCTACTTAGGCGTCTTTACGCCTACCGAAGCAGCCGGTATTGGTGCGGCAGGCGCATTCTTGATCGCCCTACTTCGTGGACAACTCAATCTGGTGAAAACCTACGAAGTACTGTCGGATACCGTTCGAACATCGACCATGCTATTTGCCGTGATCATCGGCGCATTGATCTTCTCTGACTTCATCAACCGTGCCGGTCTACCCGTTTGGCTTCTTGAGTTTGTGCAGTCGCTTGATGTCTCTCCCATGGCCGTCATTATCGTTATTCTTTGCATCTACATTCTTTTGGGAATGGTATTTGAAAGCCTATCAATGCTGCTGCTAACGGTCCCTGTGTTCTACCCGTTGATTGATAGCCTAGGATTCGATCTTGTCTGGTATGGCATCGTGGTGGTTGTAGTGACAGAGATCAGTCTGATTACACCGCCGGTGGGTATGAATGTCTTTGTCCTCAGCGCTGTTCTCAAAGACATTAAAACCGGCACGATCTTTAAAGGCGTAACACCATTCTGGTGTGCCGACATTGTACGCTTAGCACTGATCGTCGCTTTTGTACCGATCACCCTATTCTTGCCGGATCTGCTATATCGTTAACAGTTTCGACTAAGGTGCAGTGGAAGTCATCCCTAAAATAACTTTTACTGTTTTTTTACTATAAAAATAACCATTTAAAATGAGAGCAATAAACATGACCAACCTAAAACTTAAAGCAATCGGCCTAGCGGTAGGCGCTGCAATCTCAATGAACGCAATGGCTGAAACAACCATGCGTGTTGCGACTTGGCTACCACCTACTCACCCACAAAACTCTGTTGCGATGCCAGAGTTCAAAAAGATGGTTGAAGAGGCAACTGAAGGCCGCGTTAAGGTTGTTATCGAAAACTTCCAAGGTCACCCAAAGACAATCTACTCGTCAGTAGAAGATGGCATCATTGATGCCTCTTGGGGTGTAAACGCTTACACGCCAGGTCGCTTTGCTTTAACCGGTGTTGCTGAAATCCCAGGTGAAATGTCGGATGCAGAAGATGCATCTGTAGCATTATGGAAGGTGCAGCAAGAGTATTTTGCTGATGCCAACGAATACGAAGGCCTAGAACTACTAGGCATGTGGGTACACGCACCTGGCATTATCCACTCTAAATTCCGTATCAACAGCTTAGACGACCTCAAGGGTAAAAAGATCCGTCTTGGCGGCGGTATGGTCAATGAACTAGCTGCACGCTTGGAAGTGACCCCTGTCGGCGGTTCAGCGCCTAGCTCTTACGAGAAGCTGCAGCAAGGTGTTGTTGATGGTACCTTCCTTCCAGCTGGTGAACACAAGTTCTTTAAACTGGATGAAGTCACTGACCACCTAACCGTCTTCCCAACAGCGCTTTACACCATTGTGTTCAGCTTCGTAGCTAACCAGGAATTCATGGAAGATCTAGATCCAAAAGATGCTGAAGCAATCCGTGCAGCTCTAGGTGAAAATCTATCTCGAATGCAAGGTAAGACATGGCAGGATATGGATGCGATCGGCATGACGCATGCAAAAGAGGTAGGTACTAACATCCATATGGTTGATAGCTACGAAAAACTCGCTGCAGACATGCGTAACACTATGAAGGGTCTTGACGCAATGTGGATGGAATCGGTAGCCGATCGCGGTGTCGATGCAAAAGCCGCTCTTGAAGCGTTCCGTAACTACCAAAAGTAATCTGTTCTAAATAATCAAAGGGAAGCATATGCTTCCCTTTTTATTTCAAGGCTTAAAGGCTAATCTGGCCTACCTACAGTGAAGCTAAGCCTGTACCTGTGATCGCCAATGATCAATCCCCGCCTGGGCACACTCCATATCCTGTGTAGGCGTACCCGAGCTTAAACCGATCCCCCCAACGACTTGGCCATCATGTTCTATCGGCAAACCGCCCCCTACAACACATAGACGACCACCTAGGGCGGTATGTATACCGAACACCAGTGAACCTGGTTGACACACAGCATTGTATTCATGGGTCGCTTTCTTCGCCGCCGCCGCCGTGAATGCTTTGTCTTGAGAGATGGTTACACTGGTAATTTTCCCGCCATCCATACGCTCAAAAGCGATAAGGTTACCCGACTCATCGACAATAGAGATACACATAGGAATACCTATCTCTTTAGCCTTCAGGCGAGCACCCTCAATCAAAAGCCCCGCATCAGATATATCTAAGCGTGTAATATTTAACATATGTTTCTCCAATTCAATCTGATTTCGAGTGTTACTGGTTTAATGCGCCAGCTGTTTAAATTGCTGATTTCCATCTCGCGCTTCAACAACAGCCGCTGTCACTAGATCAGCGGTCGCTGCACTGAGCGTCCAACCAAGGTGACCGTGTCCTGTGTTGTAAAAGACGTTAGAACGACGACCTGGTCCAACCTTTGGCATCATGTTTGGCATCATTGGTCGCAATCCAGCCCATGGAACAACACTTTCAGTTGATACATCTGGGAAGTGTTGTTGACACCAATCCACTAAAGGTTTGATACGATCTGAACGAATATCTCTGTTATAACCGTTAAACTCGGCTGTACCGGCTATGCGGAAACGATCAACCCCTAATCGACTGGTTACAATTTTAGCTTTGTCATCAAGCAGTGAACGAATAGGCGCCCCTTGCTGACTCTGCTCATCGCGCAAGTTCACGGTAATCGAATAGCCTTTAACCGGGTAGATGTTTACACGATCGCCAAGTTTTGCAGCAAGCGCACGGCTGCCGACACCAGAACAGACAACAATGCCGTCAAACTCGTAATATTGGCCCTTGTCATCTTTAAGTCTAACCACATTGTTGTCCGATTTAACGTCAACAAGTTCAGTCTCCATTAGGAAGTTCACACCGTCTTTGCGAATTGCTTCAGCAAGACTAAATGCGTACTTATGGATATCGCCGGTAAAATCACTCGGTGTCCAGAAACCACCGACGAAATCACCACGAAGTTGTGGTTCTTTTTCAATGATCTCTGAAGACGAAAGCTCAAAGCGTTCTAAACCACCTTTAGCCAGCAACTTATTAACACGTCGAGCGTGATCGAAGTCTTTCCTGTCAGAGTAAAAATGAAGGATACCGCAGTCTGAAACGTCATACTCAACACCCCAACGCTGAGCAAGATCACGTAAGTGTGTCCGCGCAGCCACTGCTAATTTTGTCGTTGCGATCGTATTGCGTTCATAGCTGGGAATATTACCCATGAACTCAAGCATCCAACTGATTTTGTGCCATGAGGGTTTTGGGTTAACTAGTAATGGAGCATCCGATTGAAGCATCCATTTTAGACCTTTCATGATCGTCGACCAGGTGTTCCACACTTCAGCGTTTGAAGCAGATAACTGCCCACCGTTTGCGAAACTAGTATCCATCGCAGCATAACGCTGACGATCAATCACAGTAACGTTGAAACCTTGTTCATGAAGTTTTGCAGCAGTCGTTATGCCTGTAATACCGGCACCAAGAACAGCAATAGTTTGCATTGGATTGCACTCTTTTTTGCGGACAATAGTTGATGAGCAGAATTGCTCATATGTCCGACTGCCCTCTCCGTCATGGTACCTGAGAGATTCACGCTCGCCGCCCCTTTGACGACTGCGCTTGCTCCTTCGGTGGATCTGAAAGTGCGCAGATCACTCTTCGGATGTTTTAAAGATCGCCGGTCCTTTTGCCTGAGAGTTTGCGGGGCACGTGCTCCTTCGGCGGTATTTTATGCGCTATAAAATACTCTCTCCCGGACGATCCATTGAGATCAAACTATCTCATCGTTTTGTAAAGAACAACCCTATACCAATTTTCCAGACAATTTATGGAACACTGTTTTTGAGGGGAGTCATCCACGGATTTATTAACGAAAGGAAATTTATAGGAGTTAATTTTTTGAATTAAAAATAGGAATAAAGAGCCTGAGCCCTTTATTTTATTGGATATCCAGCCCGTTTAGTCATTAGATACACCTTAGTGTAAGGACTATTATTGGTAACCTACTTTTAAGAAATATTAAAAAAACAGATGCAAAGGGATGACATCAATTTTAGATCATCTAGTTAAAATAAGTCTAACCACGATATAGCTAAAAGATAAGCTACTGCAGCTCTATTATGACAACTGGCTCACTACTCTTTGAGATGGAAGAATTCACCTAATGGCTGACGACTAGACTCTAAACTATTAATAAACGCCTCTTTATCTTCGTATCCAACAGCTAAACCGCAGGCTAGCATCCACTCAGTACTCGCTTCAGTAACTGAAGTGACCGTCTCGTGCAAAAAGCTCCAATAACCTTGAGCACAACTACTCAACCCTCTCTCTTCCAACAACAACATAAGACTCTGAATGTACATCCCCAAATCCATCCACTGCCCAGGTCCAAGACGGCGATCTATATAAAAGAATAGACCCAAAGGAGCGCCAAATAGTTCGGCATTCTTTGCAAACTGAGCCTGTCGTCCAGCTTTATCCTCACGCGCCACACCAATCGTCTTGTAGAGGGCTTCTCCTACAGCGAAACGGTGAGATCTATAGGGTTCTGGCATAGGTGAAACATAGACTTGGTACTCTGGTTGTTCAAAACCATCTTGCTGAAGTTTCTGCACAGCCTTGGTTTTTAAAACCTCCAGCGACTCTCCACTCAGAGCAATAACACGCCAAGGTTGTAAATTCCCGTTGGATGGTGCGCGATTGGCAATCTCAACCAGCTCTTCGATTAACGCTTTCGGAACAGGATCAGGTTTAAAGGCCCTAACGGTTTTTCTGTTAAGCAGTGCTTTTTCAACGGACATAATTGTTCTCAACATTGAATCCAACTTCATCTAAGAAGAGGTGATTAAAATAAAATGTATCTAACTAGATCTTTACACAATATTAGGATCGCTTAACTCTTTTGAAAAGTCACTGCCTAACAACCTTTGAGCCATAGTCTGAAGATACTGTGCTGCAGGGGTTAACGGAACACCCCTTACTTTGACGATACCCAACTGATTTTCTGGAGGCAATTTATCAACAGAGAAGGGCTCTACCCCTGCTCCAGAAAAGCGATCAGTGATGTATCTCCCAGGCGCATAACCTATTAAGTCGGTTCTTCGCATCATCTCCAGCATCACTTGCGGAGAGGTACACTGAACAACCTCTTTTGGCCTTGGCAAACCCTCCTCTTCTAACCATTGGAGTAAGGAGTTTGAACTACTACCTAGTGACATATTAAGAACCCAAGAGGCATCCAGTAGCTCACACCAGTCATTAGAGTGTGCAAGAGGATGTCCAGCCCTTCCAGCAACCACTGTTTTAACGTTGCATAAGGGTTCGAACACTAACTCAGACGGTATGGACTCTTTGGATGCAAGTGCAATACCAAAATCCAGGGCCCCTTCAATCAATCCTGGAACAATTGTCGTCAACAAGCCCTCTGTCAGAACCAACTTTGCTTCTGGCATGCGAGAGTGAAACCCTTTGTAGATATCCGCTAAGATCGTTGCAGCAACAACAGGAGTGACGCCAATTGAGACCTTAGCGCCTCGTCCACCACCGATCTGCTGAACCTCATCCTTGGCTCTTTCGATGGTCGCAACAATTAATCTTGCCCGCTTTAAAAGCGCTTCACCTGCAGGGGTGAAAGTAACTCCCCGATAACTGCGCTGCAAAAGTTCCACACCTAGACTCTCTTCAAGCTCACGCATCGCCCTAGTCAAAGCACTCTGACTGGTGTTGAGCTCAACAGCTGCACTGCGAATAGATCCCATATCCGCAATCGCAACCAATGCACGTATTTGTTGCTGCTTCATATTAGTGACACCAAAAAATGATCACATAGCCAAAAAAGTCATATAGCTGAGATCATATACTCGTTTTAATCTGTTTGGAAATTACAAGAAGTACTGATATGAAAAAAATCACCGATACACAGATCAACCTCATGAAGAGTTGGCGCCACAGTATTCACTCAAATCCAGAATTAGGTTTTGAGGAGAACGATACGAGCCAATTGGTACAACAACTCCTAACATCATGGAACTATCAAGTCACCACAGGCATTGCAGAAACAGGAGTGGTTGCTCAAAAGGTATTTGGTGATGGCAGTGGTCCTAAAATAGGCCTAAGAGCCGATATGGATGCGCTACCGATCCAAGAGATGACGGGTCTACCCTACCAGAGCAAAAATAGAGGCAAGATGCACGCCTGTGGGCATGATGGGCATACCTCTATTTTGTTAGGGGCTGCGAAATCGATATCCGAAGCGGATACAAGTTCGTTTAATGGCACACTCAACCTTATCTTTCAGCCAGCAGAAGAGGTTGGTGGTGGAGGTGGTGCACAACGCATGATCAATGAGGGCTTGTTCGAACAATTCCCATGCGATGCCATCTTTGCACTCCATAATTACCCTGGCGTTCCTGTTGGTCGTGTCGAATTCCGAAGTGGTCCCTTCATGTGCTCATCAGATCTTGTGAAGATTACCTTTACAGGAAAAGGCGGCCACGGCGGACTCCCGCAAATGTCGATCGACCCAACACTACCGTTATCTGCCACCGTACTTGGTCTGCAAACAATTATTGGCCGCAATACCGATCCAATTCACACAGGCGTTATTAGTGTTGGAAAAATTACAGCCGGCCAAAGCTACAACGTTATTCCAGAGAGAGCCGAGCTTGAATTAAGTGTTCGCGCACTGCAACCAGAAGTACGTGACACGCTTGAAAGGCGCATAAGACAACTGGTCGATAATCAAGCAGCCGCTTATGACTGTAACGCACAAATCAGCTATCAATACGGCTACCCTGTGCTGCAAAACAGCGCTCAATATGCAGAGGTTGTTAGAACAGTAGCCGAGCGAGCATTCGGTGAAGAGCTCGTGGATTCACAAGCAGCCCCTCTGACTGGAAGTGAAGACTTTGCTTACATGTTAAACAGCGTTCCTGGCTGTTACTTCTTAATTGGTAATGGTGATAACGGCCATACCGATGGCAAACGCGTGGGGCCGTGCAGCGTACACAACCCGCACTATGATTTCAATGATGATGCTTTATCTGTGGGTACTCAAATGTGGGTAGACCTAATAGAGCAGTTTTTCTGCGAAACATCCATAAAATAGACCTTTATTGAGGATCAAATAATGACTATAAAAACAAATATTATGGGCACGCTAACAGCGGCCACAATGATTGGATCTCTATCCTTCAACGCTCAAGCTGAAACACTCACAATGTCAAATTGGGTTCCACCAGCTCACTTTGTTAGTGGAATTTTGAAAGACTGGGCTGAAGATGTTAGCGAAGCAACTGAGGGCCGAGTGACTGTCCGCATGCTGCCAAAAGCAGTTGGTAGTCCACCACAGCATTGGGAGCTAGCTCGCAAAGGGGTCGCTGACATCACTTGGGGAAACTGGACATACGAGCCAGAACGTTTCAAAGCAGTTTGGTTCTCGGAAGTGCCTTTTATTGGTGACTCAGCTGAAGCTTCATCGCTTGCTTTATGGGATACCTACAAAACTCATCTAGAGGCTAATACAGCGTTCGACGGGGTTAAGGTCCTTGGTGTAGGGACACTCGGTCCTGGAGTCATCAACCATGGTTCTAAAGACATAGTTACACCGGCAGACCTCGCAAATCAAAAGGTTCGCATGGGCGGACCTATTCAAAAAGTTCTGATTGAAACAGTGGGTGCGATACCTGTCGCTGCCCCGGCTACTAAAGCCTACGAAATGTTGAATGGTGGTGTCATTGATGCATCACTACACCCTATGGAATCAGTTGTTAACTTCCGTCTGGATGGCGTTTTAACCCACCATACTAAGATCCCAGAAGGTTTCTATGATGCTTCGTTCTTCTTGGCTATGAATGAGAAAAGATGGAATAAGCTTTCTAAAGCTGATAAAGAAGCGATCGAAACTGTTTCAGGTGCCGCATTTGCTAAACTATGGGGTGGGACATTTGACGCTCAATCAAAAGCAGCAGAAGAAAAAATGCGCGCCTCTGGTGAGCACAGCTTCAGCGAACCATCTCCAGAACTGATGGCCTTAATTACAGAAGCTCGCGAGAAAATCATCAATGAGTGGGCCTCTGATGCTAGTAACTTTGGTATCGACAATCCAATGGAAATTGTCAACTACCATAAAGAACGTTACAACGCTCACGCTAATAAATAACAAAAAGGGGCTGTCTGTTAGATAGCCCCTTGCTTTATAGAGGCGGAAGAAAATGAAGCCTATTATAGATAAGACCTTCAAAACCATTGAGATCATCTTAATGATCTCACTATTCCTAATGGTGGCTCTCACCTTTGCAGATGTATTAGGCCGTCGTCTATTTAATACTCCCATTTACGGTGCACACGATTTAACCGAACACTTTATGGCTGTTATTGTATTCACCGGTTTGCCTCTACTCACTGCAGCGAGAGGTCATCTCTGCGTCGACCTATTAGATGGATTCCTAATGAAGGATAGTCTGAACTGGTGGCACTTCTTAATTCGCTGCCTTGTAGCAGCTGCATTAGGTTTGATTGGTTATCAATTTGTCATTGCGGCCTTGGATGCAACTGAGATTCACGAAGTGAGTCATGAGCTTCTAATTCCACGCAGTTACATGTACTACCTATTTGCTTTCGGCTCATTTACAGCAGGTTTAGCAAGTCTATTACCGGCTAGACACCATTCAGATATCACATCCGAGGAACCAATATGACTCTTGGTTTAATCTGCCTAGGGCTAGTGCTAGTACTGGCATTTTTAAGAGTGCCTTTGGCCTTCTCTCTTCTAACCGTTAGTTTCTTTGGTATTGCTTGGGATTATGGCTATTCGACGTCGATCACTATGCTCTCCATGACCATATCAGACGCTGTATTTTCATACGATCTAGCCGTGGTACCCCTGTTTATATTGATGGGTAACATCCTATCTAAAACGGGAATAGCGGCGGATTTATTCAGAGCAGCCAATGCTTATCTAGGACACATTAGAGGTGGACTAGCCCTCTCTACGATGGTGACCTGTGCCGGATTTAGCGCTGTATGCGGATCGAGTCTTGCAACGGCCGCTACCATGTCAAAAGTCGCCTACCCCAGTATGAAAAAATACGGATATTCGGATTCTCTGGCATCTGCGTCAATAGCAGCTGGTGGCACTCTGGGTATTCTTATACCGCCATCAATTATTCTAATGATCTATGGCATTCTGACACAGACAAACATTGGGGAACTGTTCATAGCCGGTGTTGTGCCGGGATTATTAGGACTAGCATTTTATATGATAGCAATATACGTCGTAGCACTCTTCAAGCCAGAACATGCACCACGAGGCGATCGATCAGACGCTAAAGAAAAGGTTGAATCCTTAAAAGGAGTGTGGCCATTCTTTATGCTGTTTATTCTGATATTTGGAGGCATCTACGCGAAGTTATTCACAGCTACAGAAGCAGCTGGCATGGGGGCAGGATTTGCCTTAATCATAGCTGTTTGGCAAAAACGGATGACCTGGGCGAAGTTAAAAAACATCTTCTTAGATGCATCTTTTACCTCCGTCATGCTCTACTCTGTCCTATTTGGCGCTATGCTGTTCGCAAAATTTGTATCTTTCTCAGGGCTAGCCGAAGGTATATTGAGTGCAGTAGAGGCTTCAGGTCTGAGTAATTATGAATTGATCGCTCTGATCATGATCATATTCCTACTGTTAGGATGTGTAATGGATTCACTGGCCATTATTTTGATCTGTGTACCTCTATTCGTCCCAATCGTACTCGCTAATGGATTCGATCTTATTTGGTTCGGCATTATTGTCGTGGTCGTTACTGAAATAGCCCTAATTACCCCACCGATTGGCATGAACGTATTCGTTCTTAAGGCGACACTGCCCAATGTATCATTTGCATCGATTTTCAAAGGGCTAGTTCCTTTTATTGGTGTCGATTTACTAAGGCTAATTCTATTAATAGCAGTACCAAGCCTATCACTGGGATTAGTAGAAATGATGCGATGATCCACTATTAGGTCACTAAAATCACAAAGGGCGCTTTACGATTGGTAACCGTAAAGCGCCCTTTTTATTTGCAGTTGTAATGAATTTAAGCCTACATAAGCGCAGGTAAAACTTAATGAACTGGACATATATAAGACAGCGTTCAATCAACCATAATGCATGGACAGACGCTATTTAAAAACAAAACAAGTGGAAGGTAACGCTAGAAACAAAAAACCCGGCACAAGCCGGGTTTTTTATGGATCAACTCAGTGCTTAGTCTTCAGAAGACTCAGCAACTGGACGATCAACTAGTTCTACGTAAGCCATTGGAGCCGAATCACCAGCACGGAAACCGCACTTAAGGATACGAACATAGCCGCCTGGGCGAGTAGCGTAACGCTGACCCAGTTCGTTGAATAGTTTACCTACTGCTGCATCGCTACGTGTACGGGCAAAAGCCAGACGACGGTTAGCAACAGAGTCGTTTTTCGCCAATGTGATTAGTGGCTCAACAACAGAACGAAGTTCTTTAGCTTTTGGCAGAGTTGTTTTGATCAATTCGTGCTCGATCAAAGAAACTGCCATGTTCTTGAACATCGCTTTGCGGTGTGAGCTGGTACGATTCAAATGACGACCAGATTTACGATGACGCATCTTATCTATCCTTTAAAACTTAGCTAAGTCGACTTAAGAAGCCACTTTGTCGTCGCCTTTAAGAGAAGCTGGTGGCCAGTTCTCAAGACGCATACCTAGTGACAGACCTTTAGACGCAAGAACGTCTTTGATCTCTGTAAGTGACTTTTTACCCAAGTTCGGAGTTTTTAGCAGTTCAACTTCGGTACGCTGAATTAGGTCGCCGATGTAGTAGATCTGCTCAGCCTTCAAACAGTTCGCGGAACGCACAGTTAGCTCAAGATCATCAACAGGACGAAGAAGTACTGGATCGATCTCTGGCTCTGCTGGCTCAGACTTCGCTTGTTCGCTTGCATCTTCAAGGTCAACAAATACTGCTAGCTGTTGCTGCAGAATCGTTGCCGCACGACGGATGCACTCTTCTGGATCGATTGTGCCGTTAGACTCAATATCGATAACCAGTTTGTCTAGGTCTGTACGCTGTTCAACACGCGCAGCTTCAACTGCGTAAGAAACACGTAGTACTGGGCTGTAGCTAGCGTCTAGCTGCAGACGGCCAATAGCACGTGTCTCATCGTCTTCGCTAGTACGAGCATCAGCAGGTACGTAGCCGCGACCGCGGGAAACAGTTAGGCGCATGTTCAGACTGCCAGCGCTAGTTAGCGTAGCAATCACGTGTTCCGGATTAGCGATTTCAACGTCTTGGTTTAGCTGGATATCTGCAGCTGTAACTGCACCAGGACCCGACTTGTTGATTGTCAGCACCGCTTCGTCGCCGTTGTGCATGATGATCGCAACACCTTTAAGGTTCAGGAGGATCTCAATGACATCTTCCTGAACACCTTCGATGCTGCTGTACTCATGCAGAACACCGTCGATTTCTACTTCTGTAATTGCACAACCTGGCATAGAAGATAGAAGGATACGGCGCAGCGCATTACCCAAGGTGTGACCGAAGCCACGCTCTAGAGGTTCCAATGTAACCTTAGCGCGAGTCTTGCTAATCTCCTGTACGTCGATGTGACGTGGGCTTAGAAACTCATTTACTGAACTCTGCATAGTTCCACCGTTTAATTAAAAATTACTTAGAGTAAAGTTCGACGATCAACTGTTCGTTGATCTCAGCTGGTAGTTCTGCGCGTTCTGGCATGGCTTTAAAAGTGCCTTCCATTTTTGCAGAGTCAACTTCAACCCACTCTACCGGTGCACGCTGTGCAGCCAGTTCCAACGCCGCTTTGATACGTAGTTGGTTTTTAGCTTTTTCACGTACTGCAACCACATCGCCCGCTGCTACTTGGTAAGAAGCAACGTTTACTACTTCACCGTTAACAGTGATTGAGCGGTGAGAAACGATCTGACGTGCTTCAGCACGTGTAGAGCCGTAACCCATGCGGAATACAACGTTATCCAAACGGCTTTCAAGAAGTTGCAGAAGGTTTTCACCTGTTGCGCCTTTACGACGTGCTGCTTCTTTGTAGTAGCCGCGGAATTGCTTTTCTAGTACGCCGTAGATACGACGAACTTTCTGTTTTTCACGAAGCTGTAGACCGTAGTCTGACAAACGACCGCGACGAGCGCCGTGTACGCCAGGTACAGTTTCAGCCTTGCACTTGCTGTCTAGTGCGCGAACACCGCTCTTAAGAAAGAGATCAGTGCCTTCGCGGCGAGACAACTTGCACTTAGGTCCAATATAACGAGCCATAATTACTTACCGTCTCCAGATTAAACGCGACGTTTCTTCGGAGGGCGACAACCATTGTGTGGAATAGGTGTCACATCCGTGATGTTTGCGATTTTGTAGCCACAAGCGTTCAGTGCGCGCACTGCAGACTCACGACCTGGTCCAGGACCCTTCACAAACACGTCTAGGTTTTTCAAGCCGTACTCTAGTGCAGCTTGACCAGCACGTTCAGCAGCAACCTGTGCAGCGAACGGCGTGCTCTTACGAGAACCACGGAAGCCAGAGCCTCCAGAAGTTGCCCAAGAAAGAGCATTACCTTGACGATCGGTAATAGTAATAATGGTGTTGTTAAAAGAAGCGTGGATGTGCGCAAGGCCATCCGCAACTTGCTTTTTAACTTTTTTACGTGTGCGATTACTCGGCTTAGCCATAGTTAGTAATTCCTATCGCTTACTTACGGATCGGTTTACGTGGGCCCTTACGGGTACGTGCGTTAGTTTTAGAACGCTGTCCGCGCACCGGTAGATTACGACGGTGACGGATACCACGGAAACAACCAAGGTCCATAAGACGCTTAATATTCATGTTGACTTCACGACGAAGGTCGCCTTCAACAGTCAACTTAGTAACTTCACCACGAACATTGTCGAGTAGCTCTTCAGAAAGATCGCCAACTTTAGTCGTTGGATCGATACCTACTGTGTCACAAATCTGCTGTGCAGTTGTGCGGCCGACTCCATAAATGTAAGTCAGTGAAATTACCGCGTGCTTGTTGTCAGGAATATTGACGCCAGCTATACGGGCCATTCAATGTACTCCATTAGTTAATTATTCGCTTCCAGCAAGAACTGGGTACGAAATTACATTCAGTTCGTGGAAGGCGCGCAATTATACGGGTTGATTATTATTAAATCAACCCATGCGCCCTTCCGCCTCGTTTACAGCTTAGGATTAACCCTGACGCTGCTTGTGACGAGGTTCAACCTTACAGATCACGCGAACGGAACCGTTACGACGTACGATCTTACAGTTACGGCAAATTTTCTTAACAGATGCGCGTACTTTCATAATTCACCTCAATGGTTTAACGCAGTAGACCTGCGCCACCCTTTAGATTCGACTTCTTCATCAATGATTCATACTGGTGTGACATTAGGTGCGATTGCACTTGTGCCATGAAGTCCATTACCACCACTACAACGATCAGTAACGAAGTACCACCGAAGTAGAAAGGTACGTTCCATGCAACTACCATCGCCTGTGGCATCAGAGATACCGCAGTGATGTAAAGAGCACCAAACAGAGTAAGGCGGCTCAATACTGAGTCGATGTAACGAGCAGACTGTTCACCTGGACGAATACCTGGGATGAAAGCACCCGATTTCTTCAGGTTATCTGCCACTTCACGAGGATTGAACATAATCGCCGTGTAGAAGTAACAGAAAAATATAATTGCTGCCGAGAACAACAGAATGTACAACGGCTGGCCTGGGCCTAGAGCCAATGCAACATCCTGAAGCCAATCCATACCCTCACTCTGACCAAACCATTGGCCTAGAGATGCAGGGAATAGCAGAATAGAGCTTGCGAAGATCGGTGGGATAACACCCGCCATGTTGACCTTCAAAGGCAAGTGACTGGTTTGGCCCGCATAAACGCGGTTACCCTGCTGGCGTTTTGCGTAGTTAATGGTGATACGACGTTGTGCGCGTTCCATGAACACGACAAAACCAACCGTCGCTACCGCTAACACTGCAATTGCTAGCAGCGCCAGGATGTTAAGATCACCCTGACGAGCCGATTCAAAGGACTGACCGATCGCACCAGGAAGACCCGCTACGATACCAGCAAAGATCAGAATCGAGATACCGTTACCGATACCACGTTCAGTGATCTGCTCACCAAGCCACATTAGGAATACTGCACCAGCGACCAGTGTAATAACAGCTACAAAGTAGAAGTTAAACGCTGTGCTGAATGCCACACCCTGATTAGCTAGACCAACGGTCATACCCAAGCCCTGAATAGTTGCTAGTGCAACTGTACCGTAGCGTGTGTATTGGTTGATCTTACGGCGACCAGCTTCACCCTCTTTCTTCAACTGTTCAAGCTGAGGGCTAACCGCTGTCATCAACTGCATGATAATCGATGCAGAGATGTACGGCATGATACCTAGAGCCAAGATCGACATGCGCTCGAGTGCACCACCCGAGAACATATTGAATAGGCTTAGGATCGTACCCTGGTTCTGATCAAACAGAGCAGCAAGACGATCTGGGTTAATACCCGGAACCGGAATATGCGCGCCAATACGATACACAATGATCGCAATCGCAACGTAACGTAGACGAGCCCAAAGCTCACCTAGTCCGCTTGCATTTCCTGCTGGTACTTGTCCTTTAGTTGCCATTACGCTTCTACCTTACCACCGGCAGCTTCGATTGCAGCTAGAGCGCCTTTAGTCACTTTAAGACCTTTAACGGTAACTGCTTTAGTAATTTCACCAGACAGAATTACACGTGCAGAGGTGATCTCTTCACGGATAATGTCAGCCTGTTTAAGCGCTGCGAGGTCAACTACGTCAACACCGCAAGCAGCCAATTCGTTTAGACGAATTTCAGCTACGTAACGCGCTTGGCGAGATGTGAAACCAAATTTTGGCAGACGACGCTGCAAAGGCATTTGACCGCCTTCAAAACCTGGCTTAACACTACCGCCTGAGCGAGATTTAAGACCCTTGTGACCACGACCACCAGTCTTACCTAGGCCGGAGCCGATACCACGTCCAACACGCTTAGGAGCGTGCTTAGAACCGGCACCCGGGCGAAGAGTATTCAAACGCATTTGGGTGACTCCTCTATTAGTCTTCTACACGAAGCATGTAGTTGACTTTGTTAATCATGCCACGAACTGCAGGAGTGTCTTCCAACTCAACAGTGTGGTTCATGCGACGTAGACCAAGACCTGTTAGGGTAGCTTTATGCTTCGGAATGATACCGATTGGGCTGCGTACCAAAGTGATTTTAACTGTATTAGCCATCGATTAGTTCCCCAGGATCTCTTCGACTGACTTACCGCGCTTAGCTGCAACATCTTCAGGAGACGCCATAGACGCAAGACCTTTAACAGTCGCGCGAACAACGTTCACTGGGTTAGTTGAGCCGTAGCACTTAGCCAATACGTTTTCTACACCAGCCAGTTCAAGAACTGCACGCATCGCGCCACCGGCGATAACACCAGTACCTTCAGATGCAGGCTGCATGTAGACCATTGAAGCACCGTGACGTGCTTTGATTGGGTACTGCAACGTGTGACCGTTTAGAGAAACGCTCACCATGTTACGACGTGCTTGTTCCATTGCCTTTTGAATTGCAACAGGTACTTCGCGCGCTTTACCGCGACCAAAACCAACACGGCCATTGCCGTCACCAACTACAGTAAGAGCTGTAAAGCCGAAGATACGACCACCCTTAACTACTTTGGCTACACGGTTTACCTGAACAAGCTTCTCTTGCAGTTCACCGTCTTTCTGTTCGTGATTTGCCATAATAGAAACCTTTAGAATTCCAAACCGCCTTCACGTGCAGCGTCTGCTAGAGCAGCTACACGACCGTGGTATTTAAAACCAGAGCGGTCAAACGCTACCTGGCTAACACCTGCTTCTTTTGCACGGCTAGCGATCAGAGTACCGACCTTTTTAGCCGCTTCGATGTTACCAGTTGCGCTTTCACGCATATCTTTTTCAACTGTAGAAGCTGCAGCAAGAACTGTAGCGCCATCTGCAGTTACGATTTGCGCGTAGATATGGCGCGGTGTGCGGTTAACACACAGACGTGCAGTACCGATCTCACGCATTTTAGCGCGTGAACGACGAGCACGACGTAAACGAGATTCTTTTTTAACGTTCATAACCCTGCCTTACTTCTTCTTAGCTTCTTTACGGCGAACAAATTCGTCGCTGTAACGAACACCTTTACCTTTGTATGGCTCAGGTGGGCGGAAACCACGAACTTCAGCAGCAACCTGGCCTACAACTTGTTTGTCGGCACCAGAGATGACAACAGTCGTTTGGTTAGGTACTTCTGCCTTGATACCTTCAGGCAGTGCGTACTCTACTGGGTGTGAGAAACCCAGAGTCAGGTTTAGAGTGCTTCCAGAAACCGCAGCACGGTAACCAACACCGATCAGTGTTAGCTCTTTTTTGAAGCCTTCGCTAACACCAGTAACCATGTTGTTAACGATAGAACGAGTTGTGCCAGCCAGTGCAACAGATTGTTTAGCACCGTCACGAGTACCGAAGTTCAATGCACCTTCAGCCTGTTCAACAGTAACTGATGGGTGTACTTCGTGTGATAGCTGACCATTTTTGCCTTTAGCGCTGATCGTCTGGCCAGAGATTGAGATCTCTACACCAGCAGGCACAGCAACAGGCGCTTTAGCGATACGTGACATCGTAAATCCCCTTAGAATACTGTGCAGATCACTTCACCGCCGATACCAGCAGCGCGCGCAGCGCGATCGGTCATTACACCTTTGCTAGTAGAAACGATTGCGCAACCTAGGCCATCTGATACTTTTGGAAGATCAGATGCAGATTTGTAGATACGTAGAGATGGCTTAGATACTCGCTTGATCTCTTCGATAACTGGCTTGCCTTCGAAGTATTTCAGTTCGATAGACAGCACAGGCTTAACGTCACCTTCAACTGAGTAACCGTTGATGTAACCTTCTTCTTGAAGAACCGCTGCGATAGCAACTTTCTGCTTTGAAGATGGCATAGCAACAGCAACTTTCTCAGCCATGTGACCGTTGCGGATGCGTGTGAACATATCCGCGAGCGTGTCTTGCATGCTCATGCTTTTACTTCCTCTCTTGTGCAGCGTAGTGCGGTAGCCCCGTCATCACTGACGTGGCCCTGACCACTACGCTTACCGTTAACTAACCGGTGGATTACCAGCTAGCTTTCTTAAGGCCTGGTACGTCGCCGCGCATTGCAGCTTCGCGTAGCTGGTTACGGCAAAGACCGAACTTGCGGTAAACCGCATGTGGACGACCTGTTACCTGACAGCGACGCTGTTTACGTACTGGGCTAGCGTCACGTGGCAGTTTCTGCAACGCAACTTGTGCTTCCCACACTTCATCTTCAGAAGAAGCTGGTGAAGCGATGATAGCTTTCAGAGAAGCGCGTTTCTCAGCGAACTTAGCCGCTAGTTTTTCGCGCTTAACTTCACGCTCCCACATAGATACCTTAGCCATATCTTATCCCTTCCTTATTTCTTGAACGGGAACTGCAGTGCAGTCAAAAGAGCACGACCTTCGTCGTTTGTCTTCGCAGTTGTCGTGATAGTGATATCAAGACCACGGATCGCGTCTACTTTGTCGTAGTCGATCTCTGGGAAGATGATCTGCTCTTTAACACCCATGCTGTAGTTACCACGGCCGTCAAATGACTTAGGGTTAAGACCACGGAAGTCACGGATACGTGGAACCGCAACGTCAACTAGACGGTCTAGGAATTCCCACATACGCTCGCCGCGTAGAGTAACCTTACAACCGATTGGCCAACCTTCACGAACTTTAAAGCCCGCTACAGATTTACGAGCCAACGTAACAACAGGCTTCTGACCAGCGATTGCAGTCATATCATTTACTGCATTCTCTAGAAGCTTCTTGTCTGCCAGTGCTTCACCAACACCCATGTTAAGAGTGATTTTAGAAACACGTGGAACAGCCATTACGTTTGGCGAATTCAATTCTTCTTTAAGACTCTGTTTGATCTGAGTCTCGTAAAGCGCTTTCAATCTAGACATCTGTTCTACTCCTCTTACTCAACGATTTCGCCAGTTGATTTGTAGAAGCGAACTTTAGTGCCGTCTTCAAGAGTCTTGAAGCCTACACGGTCGCCTTTACCAGTCGCAGCGTTAAAGATAGCAACGTTAGAAGTCGCGATAGCCGCTTCCTTCTCAATGATGCCACCTGGTTGCTGAAGCATAGGATTTGGCTTCTGGTGTTTTTTCACCATGTTGATGCCAGACACGATCAAACGATCGTTTTCAAGTACGCGAGCAACTTTGCCACGCTTACCTTTGTCTTTACCTGCGATAACGATGACTTCGTCGTCACGTTTAATCTTGCGCATTTTAATTTACCTTCGTTTCCTACTACCTTCCTCATGCTGAAAAACGCCAAACTCGTTAGAGCTTGACGTTTTCCTTAAAAACTTCGAATTTTTCGAGGTTTTATAGCACTTCAGGCGCCAGGGAAATGATCTTCATGAACTTCTCAGAGCGAAGCTCACGCGTTACTGGGCCGAAGATACGAGTTCCGATAGGAGCGTCGTTCGCGTTCAATAGAACCGCTGAGTTAACATCAAAACGGATCAATGAACCATCGGGACGACGAACACCTTTACGGGTACGTACTACGACAGCTTTAAGTACTTGGCCTTTTTTAACTTTGCCACGAGGAATCGCTTCTTTAACCGATACCTTGATAACATCGCCAACGTTAGCGTAACGACGGTGTGAACCGCCTAGTACTTTAATACACTGCACTCGCTTAGCGCCGCTGTTATCAGCGACATCAAGCATCGTTTCAGTTTGAATCATGGTTTACTCCACAATCTCTAGTGCCTCATTCGACCCTCAATCGACAGTCGAATAAGGCGGCTAGTGAAGCAAAGGTGCAATAGTTTACACCTTTGCTCCACGTTCTTCAATGCGTACCAATGACCAAGACTTAGTCTTAGACAGAGGGCGACTTTCCGCGATTGTCACTAGGTCACCCGCTTGGCATTCATTCTTCTCATCGTGTGCGTGCAACTTAGTTGAACGCTTCATGAATTTACCGTAGATCGGGTGCTTTTCCTTGCGCTCAACCAACACAGTGATGGTCTTATCCATCTTGTCACTGATAACTTTACCAGTAACGGTACGAGTACGTTTTTCAGCGCTCATTTAGTCACCTGCTTTTTGGTTAAGTACTGTCTTAACGCGAGCAATGTCGCGACGAACCTGACCCAACATGTGAGTCTGTGCCAACTGGCCAGTAGCCTTTTGCATACGCAAGTTAAACTGATCCTTTAGGAGAGTCAGCAATGTTTGCTGAAGCTCTTCTACGGATTGATCACGTAGTTCAGTAGCTTTCATTACATCACCGTCCGTTTAACTACAGTTGTTGAAAGCGGAAGCTTAGCTGCCGCTAGTTCAAAGGCTTCTTTCGCGAGTTGTTCAGGTACGCCTGCCATTTCAAACAGCACTTTACCTGGTTGGATCTGAGCGACCCAGTACTCAACGTTACCCTTACCTTTACCCATACGTACTTCTAGTGGCTTACCTGTGATCGGCTTGTCTGGGAAGACACGGATCCAGATTTTACCACCACGTTTCACGTGACGAGTCATGGTACGACGAGCCGCTTCGATCTGACGCGCTGTGATGCGACCACGTTCGGTCGATTTCAGTGCGAATTCACCAAAACTAACGCTGCTGCCGCGTTGAGCCAAACCGCGGTTGCGGCCTTTCATTACCTTACGGAATTTTAAACGCTTAGGTTGCAACATGTTCCGCTACCTCACTTCGCTTTCTTCGCAGGTGCATTTTTCTCAGCGCGTACCTGTTCGATACCACCAAGAACTTCACCTTTGAAGATCCAAGTTTTGATGCCGATCACACCGTAAGTAGTGTGGGCTTCGTATGTAGCGTAGTCGATATCAGCACGTAGAGTGTGTAGAGGTACACGACCTTCACGGTACCACTCAGTACGCGCGATCTCAGCACCACCTAGACGGCCTGCAAGAGAGATCTTGATACCTTTTGCACCAGCACGCATTGTGTTCTGTACGGCGCGCTTCATAGCACGACGGAACATAACACGACGCTCTAGCTGACCTGCAATGTTCTGCGCAACTAGCTTCGCATCCATATCTGGCTTGCGAATCTCTTCGATGTTGATGTGAACTGGCACACCCATCATCTTAGAAACAGTTGAACGTAGAACTTCTACGTCTTCACCTTTTTTACCAATCACGATGCCTGGACGCGCCGTGTGGATGGTGATTTTCGCATTCTGTGCAGGACGCTCGATTTCGATACGGCTTACAGATGCTTTTTCTAGCTGCTTCTCAAGGTACTTACGTACTTCAAGGTCATTCAACAGCTTCTTCGCGTAATCGGCTTTGTCCGCATACCACACAGAAGTATGGTCTTTTACGACACCAAGTCGAATACCGGTTGGGTTAACTTTTTGACCCATGATTAAATCTCCTAGTACTCAGCTCTTAGTCTGCGACCTTAACAGTGATATGACACGAGCGTTTCAAAATACGATCAGCTCGTCCCTTAGCACGCGGACGGATACGTTTCATGGTCATGCCTTCATCAACGAAGATAGTCGCAACGCGAAGTTCGTCAATGTCAGCACCTTCATTGTGCTCTGCGTTAGCAATAGCAGACTCAAGCACTTTCTTAACCAGGTGTGCACCTTTCTTGGTGCTGAACGCCAAAATATTCAGAGCTTCGCCAACAGATTTGCCGCGGATCTGGTCAGCAACCAGACGAGCTTTCTGAGCGGAGATGCGGGCGCCGTTATGCTTTGCAATAGCTTCCATCATCAACTCCTATTACTTCTTAGCCTTCTTGTCTGCAACGTGGCCTTTAAAGGCACGAGTCACTGCAAACTCACCCAGCTTATGACCGACCATATCTTCAGTAATGAATACTGGGACATGCTGACGGCCGTTATGTACCGCAATCGTCAAACCGACAAAGTTCGGAAAGATTGTAGAACGGCGAGACCAAGTTTTAATTGGCTTACGATCGCTGTTCTCGATTGCAGCTTCTACCTTTTTCAACAAGTGAAGGTCGATAAATGGACCTTTCTTAAGTGAACGTGGCACAGCTGATTCCTCTTACTTAGCCTGACGACGACGTACGATAAGCTTATCAGTACGCTTGTTCTTACGGGTCTTGTGGCCCTTAGTCGGAACACCCCATGGAGTCACTGGGTGACGACCACCTGATGTACGACCTTCACCACCACCGTGTGGGTGATCGACTGGGTTCATCGCCACACCGCGGACGGTAGGACGAACACCACGCCAGCGCGTAGCACCAGCTTTACCCAAGCGACGTAGGCTATGTTCACCATTACCTACTTCACCAAGAGTCGCACGACACTCAGACAACACTTTGCGCATTTCGCCAGAACGTAGACGTAGAGTCGCGTACTGACCTTCACGAGCAACTAGCTGAGCTGATGTACCCGCAGAGCGAGCCATCTGTGCACCCTTACCAGGCTTCAATTCAACACAGTGAACAGTCGAACCTACAGGTACGTTGCGTAAAGGCATACAGTTACCTGGTTTAAAGTCAGCCTGTTCGCCAGACATCAGAGCAGCACCTGCTTCAACGCCCTTAGGAGCGATGATGTAGCGACGCTCACCATCTGCGTACTTCAACAGAGCGATGTTCGCAGAACGGTTTGGATCATATTCCAGACGCTCAACGACAGCAGGAATGCCATCTTTGTTGCGACGGAAGTCGATTACACGGTAAGCCTGCTTGTGACCACCACCAATGTGACGCGTAGTGATGCGACCATTGTGGTTACGACCACCAGACTTAGATTTCTTTTCAACCAACGCTGCAAAAGGCTTACCTTTGTGAAGGTTTTGGCCTTTAACAGAAACGACGTGACGACGTCCTGCAGAGGTTGGCTTAGCTTTAACAGTTGCCATTTCTTAACCCCTCCTTATTCGCCAGCAGCCAGAAAATCGATTTCTGAACCGTCAGCTAGACGAACGTATGCTTTGCGAACATCGTTGCGCTTACCCATGCCACGCATAGTACGCTTCGTTTTACCTTTCGCATTAAGCACGTTCACGTTTGCAACAGTCACGTTGAACAGCTGTTCAACAGCAGCCTTGATTTCAGGCTTAGTTGCATCGTTAGCGACACGGAATACTACTTGTTGAGTATCTTCCGCTACGATCGTTGCTTTCTCAGAGATGTGTGGTCCGAGTAGCACTTTGTAGATGCGTTCCGGGTTCATGCAAACACCTCCTCGATCTTCTTAAGAGCTGGGACAGTCACAACCACTTTATCGAAACCGATTAGGCTCACTGGATCGATACCTGCTGCATCACGTACGTCAACGTGTGGCACGTTACGAGCAGCAAGGAATAGGTTTAGATCAACCTCTTCAGTGATAACCAAAGCGTTGCTTAGGTCAAACTCTTTCATTTTTGCTAAGAACTGCTTAGTTTTTGGAGCTTCGACAGCGAAGTCTTCAACAACAACTAGACGCTCTTGGCGGACCAACTCAGACAAGATAGAACGCATCGCAGCGCGGTACATCTTCTTGTTAACTTTCTGAGAGTGGTCACGTGGAGTAGCAGCGAATGTTACGCCACCAGTACGCCAGATAGGAGAACGAGTAGTACCCTGACGAGCACGACCTGTACCTTTTTGACGGAATGGCTTAGCACCACCACCAGCTACAGCTGAACGGTTTTTCTGAGCTTTAGTACCCTGACGTGCGCCTGCCATGTAAGCAGTGACAACCTGGTGTACTAGAGCTTCATTAAACTCTTTGCCAAACGCAGTATCGGCTACTTCAACCGAACCCTTGGCACCAGTTAGATTCAAATTCATGACAATCTCCCTTAGCCGCGCGCTTTAACAGCTGGTTTAACGATGACGTCACCACCAGGAGCACCAGGTACGGCACCCTTGATTAGCAGCAGGCCGCGCTCAGCATCTACGCGTACAACCTCAAGGCTCTGTACGGTAGAACGCTCTGCACCCATGTGCCCAGCCATCTTTTTACCTTTAAAAACGCGACCCGGAGTTTGGCACTGACCAATTGAACCCGGAGCACGGTGAGAAAGTGAGTTACCGTGAGTCATATCCTGAGTACGGAAGTTGTGACGCTTAACGCCACCCTGGAAGCCCTTACCCTTAGATTGACCAGTTACATCTACTTTTTCGCCTGCTTGGAAGCGCTCAACAGTAAGTGCATCACCTACGTTGATTTCCTCATCACCCTTCGCGCGAAACTCCCACAAACCTGCACCTGCTTCAACGCCTGCTTTAGCAAAATGACCAGCTTCTGGTTTAGAAAGGCGGTTAGCCTTCTTAGTACCAGTAGTCACTTGTACAGCAGCGTAACCGTCAGTTTCGACAGTTTTAACGCAAGTCACTCGGTTCGGTTCCACCTCGATGACGGTGACTGGCACGGACACGCCGTCTTCAGTGAAGACACGGGTCATGCCCGCTTTACGTCCGATAAGTCCTAATGACATTTTATATACCTCTTGCCAGTTGTGTACGGGGCTGTTACCCACTACGGCTACCCTTTTCAGGGGTATTCCACAAATAGCGCTTCATTAATAAAAAATTAATAAATCTGCGCGTGCTATTAGCCTAGGCTGATCTGCACTTCTACACCCGCTGCGAGATCTAGCTTCATTAGAGCATCAACTGTTTTTTCAGTTGGCTCAACGATGTCTAGAACACGCTTGTGCGTACGAATTTCGTACTGATCACGCGCGTCTTTGTTGACGTGCGGAGAGACCAATACGGTGTAACGCTCTTTGCGAGTAGGAAGTGGGATCGGACCACGGACCTGAGCACCAGTACGCTTTGCAGTTTCAACGATCTCCTGAGCCGAAGTATCGATCAGACGATGGTCAAAAGCCTTCAAGCGGATTCTGATTTTTTGGTTCTGCATTTTGATCACGCATTTCCTAAAATATTAAATAAACGGCAATAGCCGACCTCCCCTCAAATGAAGGGACGCAAATTCTACTTGAGTTTTGGGCTGTAGGTCAACTAAAGATTTGCCAAATGATTGGTGCGTAATTAGACAGCGGATGACAGGCTGAAAGCCAGTCACCGGAGCACCTAACCACCTACGCAGTATCGGTGACCGGCCTTCAGCCTGTCACCCGCCTTACTAGCGCGCACCTTTCTCAGTTACGGTGACTGGCTTCAGCCTGTCACCCGCTTTACCAGCAACCACCCAATCCCAAACTACGGGCATAAAAAAACCCGCTCGAGAGCGGGTTTCTTTTAGAAGATTATCAACAATTAATCGATGATCTTAGATACAACACCTGCACCTACAGTACGGCCACCTTCGCGAACTGCGAAACGTAGACCTTCATCCATAGCGATTGGGTTGATTAGTGTAACGTTCATCTTAACGTTATCACCAGGCATTACCATTTCAACACCTTCTGGAAGCTCTACAGCACCAGTGATGTCAGTTGTACGGAAGTAGAACTGTGGACGGTAGCCTTTGAAGAATGGAGTGTGACGACCACCTTCATCTTTGTTTAGTACGTATACTTCACCTTCGAACTGAGTGTGAGGAGTTGTAGTACCAGGAGCACATAGAACCTGACCACGCTCAACTTCGTCACGCTTAGTACCACGAAGAAGGATACCACAGTTCTCGCCTGCACGACCTTCGTCAAGAAGCTTACGGAACATCTCAACACCAGTACAAGTAGTCTTAGAAGACTCACGGATACCAACGATATCGATCTCTTCACCAACTTTGATGATACCACGCTCGATACGACCAGTTACTACAGTACCACGACCAGAGATAGAGAATACGTCCTCGATTGGCATTAGGAATGGCATGTCTACTAGACGCTGTGGTTCTGGGATGTAAGAGTCTAGTGCTTCAACTAGTTTCTTAACCGCAGTAGTACCTAGTTCGTTGTCGTCCTGACCGTTTAGAGCCATTAGAGCAGAACCAGCGATGATTGGAGTGTCATCACCTGGGAAGTCGTAAGTGTCTAGAAGTTCAACGATTTCCATTTGAACTAGCTCTAGCATCTCGTCGTATTCTTCAGTACCAACGCCGCCACAGTCTTCAGCAAGAAGGTCAGCTTTGTTTAGGAATACTACGATGTAAGGTACGCCAACCTGGCGAGAAAGAAGGATGTGCTCACGAGTCTGTGGCATTGGACCATCAGTCGCACCACAAACTAGGATAGCGCCGTCCATCTGTGCAGCACCAGTGATCATGTTCTTAACGTAGTCGGCGTGCCCTGGGCAGTCAACGTGCGCGTAGTGACGGATGTTTGAATCGTACTCAACGTGAGAAGTGTTGATCGTGATGCCACGCTCACGCTCTTCAGGAGCTTTATCGATACCGTCGAATGCGACAGCTTCACCACCGAAAACTTCTGCACATACACGAGTAAGTGCTGCAGTTAGAGTTGTTTTACCGTGGTCAACGTGGCCGATAGTACCAACGTTAACGTGGGGCTTGGAACGTTCAAATGCTTGCTTAGCCACGAGCTTAATTCCTGTGTTAGGTTTAAAAAAATAAGAAGACTGCCAATTCGAGTTAGCAATCCTACTGGGCGCGAAATTTTAACGTCATTGCCTATATAGTCAAGCAATGTGATCAATTTTCTTTAAAAAAGATCTCTCCAACCGGTTTAAGGCAAATAATAAGCCTGTTCGTTTTTACTTATACATATATATGTCACATCTTTTTGGTTACATTTCGATCAGCTATTCCATCGAGGCTTATACAAGCGTATAATCTCGCGACTTTTTAAAACGTCCATGAATTCGAGTGAGAACATGACTGATCTAAACAAATACCGAAATATAGGCATCTTCGCCCACGTTGATGCGGGTAAAACCACAACTACTGAGCGTATCCTGAAACTAACAGGTAAGATCCACAAAACTGGTGAAGTACACGAAGGTGCTGCTACTACCGACTTCATGGAACAGGAGCAGGAGCGTGGTATTACTATCCAGTCTGCAGCAACGACCTGTTTCTGGAAAGACCACCGTTTCAACATCATCGATACTCCTGGGCACGTTGACTTCACTGTAGAAGTTTACCGTTCTCTTAAAGTACTTGATGGTGGTGTTGGTGTATTCTGTGGTTCAGGCGGTGTAGAACCTCAGTCTGAAACTAACTGGCGCTACGCGAACGAGTCAGAAGTTGCACGTGTTATCTTCGTCAACAAACTTGACCGTATGGGTGCTGACTTCTACCGCGTTGTAGACCAGATCAAAAACGTACTAGGTGCAAACCCACTTGTATGTACTCTTCCTATCGGTACTGAAGATCAGTTCGTGGGTGTTGTAGACGTTCTGACTAAGAAAGCTTACGTATGGGATGATTCTGGCCAGCCAGAAAACTACGAAATCCAAGACGTTCCTGCTGACATGGTTGACGACGTGGAGATGTACCACGAGCAACTAATCGAAACAGCGGTTGAACAAGACGACGATCTAATGATGGCTTACATGGAAGGCGAAATGCCATCTATCGAAGACATCAAGCGCTGTATCCGTAAAGGTACTATCGCTCTAGACTTCTTCCCAACATTCTGTGGTTCTGCATTCAAGAACAAGGGTGTTCAGCTAGTACTAGACGCAGTGGTTGACTACCTACCAAGCCCAACTGAAGTTGATCCACAGGATCTAACAGACGAAGAAGGTAACGCAACTGGCGAGAAAGCGATCGTATCACCAGACGAGCCTCTACGTGCGCTAGCATTCAAGATCATGGATGACCGCTTCGGTGCTCTAACCTTCGTACGTATCTACTCTGGCGTACTGAACAAAGGTGACACAATCCTTAACTCTGCAACAGGTAAGACTGAGCGTATCGGCCGCATGGTTGAGATGCACGCAGACGAGCGTAACGAACTATCTTCTGCAACGGCGGGTGACATCATCGCGATCGTTGGTATGAAGAACGTACAGACTGGTCACACTCTATGTGATCAGAAGCACCCATGTACTCTTGAAGCCATGGTCTTCCCAGAGCCAGTAATCTCGATCGCTGTTGCACCTAAAGATAAAGGCGGCTCTGAGAAAATGGGTATCGCAATCGGTAAGATGGTTGCAGAAGATCCATCATTCCGCGTTGAAACTGACGAAGATTCAGGCGAAACCATCCTTAAAGGCATGGGTGAGCTTCACCTAGACGTTAAAGTCGACATCCTTAAGCGTACATACGGCGTTGAGCTAAACGTAGGTAAACCACAGGTTGCTTACCGTGAGTCGATCACTATCCCAGTTGAAGATAGCTACACGCACAAGAAACAGTCGGGTGGTTCAGGTCAGTTCGGTAAGATCGACTACCGCATGAAGCCAGGTGAGCCAGGTTCTGGTTTCACATTCAGCTCTTCAGTTGTTGGTGGTAACGTTCCTAAGGAATTCTGGCCAGCTGTTGAGAAAGGCTTCGCGTCTATGATGCAAGAAGGTACGGTTGCAGGCTTCCCAGTTGTGGACGTTGAAATCGAACTGTTCGACGGTGGCTTCCACGCAGTCGACTCTTCTGCTATCGCATTCGAAATCGCAGCGAAAGGCGGCTTCCGTCAATCTATGCCAAAAGCGGGCCCACAGCTTCTTGAGCCTGTGATGAAAGTTGACGTCTTCACTCCTGAAGATCACGTTGGT
Organism: Marinobacterium sp. xm-a-152; assembly: GCF_013282965.1. Classification (NCBI taxonomy): domain Bacteria; kingdom Pseudomonadati; phylum Pseudomonadota; class Gammaproteobacteria; order Oceanospirillales; family Oceanospirillaceae; genus Marinobacterium; species Marinobacterium sp. xm-a-152. Next base: position 137,500 of record NZ_WBYI01000004.1, read on the forward strand.
GATGTTATCGGTGACCTTAACCGTCGTCGCGGCATGATCAAAGACCAGGAAGCTGGCGTAACTGGCGTTCGCATCAAAGCAGACGTACCTCTATCTGAGATGTTCGGCTACATCGGTCACCTACGTACTATGACATCGGGTCGTGGTCAGTTCTCTATGGAGTTCAGCCACTACTCTCAGTGTCCAGCTAACGTAGCAGAGACTGTTATCGCTGAAGCGAAAGAGCGTAAAGCGAACAAGTAATTCGCCCAACGCAAAAAACCCCGCCATCGCAAGATGCCGGGGTTTTTTAATGCTCACTTTTCAATTAATCGCGGCCTTTTTAAGACCACTCCAACAAGCAATGAGTGTTGGAGCTTTATCGCAGATGAAGCGATAAGCTAATTGCATCACCATCACCAAGTGGTACACTATATGGTACATAAATGGAGGGCATTATGATTACTCTAAACGCAACCGAAGCACGCAAATCTTTCTTCGACATCATTAAACGAACCAATCAACAGCATGAAATCGTTGAGGTTCAACATAAAAACGGCAAGTCCGTAATCATGTCGTCTGAAGAGTATGAAAGCCTACAAGAAACCCTCCACCTCCTATCACAAGAGGGTTTTGCCAAGGCGTTTAAAGAGGCTGTTGAAGAGGCCAACAGCGGCAAGACGGACAGCTTTGATAATGTTTTCGGTGAGTCATTGTGACCGACAGACGTTACGACATAGAACTAACCAAACAAGCCCAAAAAGACATTAAGAAACTATCACCGAAGCTGAAAGAGAAACTCAAAGATATACTAAGGAACAAGATTGCAGTGGATCCGTTATCAGGAAAAGCACTGCTAGGCGACTTAGCCGGTTTTTACTCTGTAAGACTCACCTTTCAGGACAGAATCGTCTATCGAATTGAAGATGATCGCTGTGTGGTGATTATTATTCGGGCTAAGACACACTATGGTGATTAGATCGCGGCCTTTTTAAGACCGCTCCAACTGGCGCTGAGTGTTGGAGCTTTATCGAAGATGAAGCGATCGATTAACTCGTCAACAGCGAGCAAAACGGAATAAAGTCGTAACGCTCACCCGCTTTAATCTCAACATCCGCTGGTAAATGCAGCAAACCATCCGCATTCAACGCTGAGGATAGAACGCCTGAACTCTGATTCACCAGACGGTGAGCGACACCGGCATGCAGCTCAACACGCATATACTCATCGCGAGACTGTGCAGCTCGAACCACAGACGTTTCAACCGGAATGCGCAACGCCTGCTTGTACTCCGCTCCCTGAAGATGCATCAAACAAGGACGCGCCAGCAACGAGAAGGTCACTAAGGCTGACATTGGGTTACCCGGCAGACCAAAAATCGGGGTCTGCCCTACCCGACCCGCGGCAAAAGGCTTACCTGGGCGAATACGAATTCGCCATAAGTTAATTGAACCCAACTCATCGATCGCACTCTTAACGTGATCCTCTTCACCTACTGAGACACCGCCCATGGTCAGAATCGCATCCGCCTGTACTGAAGCTGCAATCAATGCATCGCGGGTCGCCTGATGATTATCAGCTACCTGCCCCATATCAACCACGTCAAAGCCCGCTTGGCGAAGCAGCTCAACCAACATAGGTCGATTAGAGTTGTAGATCTGCCCAGGTTGCAGAGCAACACCGGGCTCTACAAGCTCATCACCCGTCGACAACAGTGCGACTGTTAGGGGCTTAAAGACCTTTACATGTGTAATACCGGTTGAGGCACAGATACCTAGAGCCGGCGCCGTGAGTCGCGCCCCCGCCTCTAAAATCACTTCTCCGGCTGTAATATCCAAACCGGCCGCTCGAACATTCTCGGACGCTTTAGCGGTTTGTAGAATACGCACACCCATGTCACAGGCTTCGGTGTTCTCTTGCATCACCACACAATCCGCACCATCTGGAAGCTCGGCACCGGTAAAGATTCTGGCCGCGGTCCCGCTGACTAATGGCGTAGTGATTGCGCCAGCAGGAATGCGTTGTGAAATAGCCAGCTCGGCACCCGCGATCGCATCTTTGGCAGCCAGCGCATAGCCATCCATCGCAGAGTTCGCGTTAGGCGGCACATTGATCGAAGCGACCACCGATTCCGCTAAAATTCGGCCAGCTGCATCATTCAGCGACACAGACTCAACCTCTGCAATAACAGAGAGCTGATCAAACAGCGCTTGGCGCGCATCATCCAGTGGAATCAGCGGCTTCATCGCCGACATTACTCTGCCGCCTCGATGGCAAGACGCTGCGCTTTTACCTGCTCAAGCAACGCCACAAAGTTACATGGGCGGTGACGGTTATCAAGCTGTGACTCAATGATGCTCCAGCCTGTACAGCAAGCACCGGTTGAACCTGGCATACAGACGATCAACGTACCGTTAGCCAAACCCGCAAACACACGTGACTGAATCGTCGAGGTACCGATCTCATCCCAAGAGACCTTGCGGAACATCTCACCAAAGCCTTCGACCTCTTTATCGAATAGCACCTTAAGTGCTTCAGGCGTTGAATCACGCATCGCAAATCCAGTACCACCGGTACTTAACACAACCTGCACTTCAGGATCCGCAATCCAGTGTGAAACCTGTGCACGCAATAGATAGACATCATCGGGTAACAGTGCGCGATCGATCAGGCTATGTCCCGCCTCAACGGCTGCATTCGCTAGAAAGTCACCCGAGGTGTCATTCGACTCGTTACGAGTGTCTGATACGGTCAATACTGCAATATTCAGACTGACAAACTCTTTACCGTTACTGCTCATTGTCTCTCCAAGCTCATACAGAGGGTTAATTTAAGGGATATTATTACGAACTTTACCGGCAGACGCACTGATGCGCATCAACCACCGGTGGCATTCATAAAACGGAGTATTTGCGGTTCGTTCGCTAGATCGAAGTGGTGTTTTTCAGGCTTAAGATCCATAGAGTTGATGATCGCCTGTTCTAGCTTAGCAGCACGTAATTCAGGATCCGCTTCTGAGCGCAACAGATCACGCAGATCCATAGAGTGTTCGTTACCCAAACAGAGCAACAAACGCCCTTCAACAGTGACACGCACACGATTACATTCCGAACAGAAGTTATGCGAGTGCGGCGAGATAAAACCGATGCGCGTATTCGAATCCACCATGCGGTAGTAGGTAGAAGGGCCCGCAGTCTGCTCTTGCGTCTTCTCCAGTGGGTAGACTTGCTCAATTAACTGACGCACATCATCGCTAGAGCAGTAGGCCTCTTCGCGATCATGCTCAGTAATAGCACCTAAGGGCATCTCTTCGATAAAACTGATGTCCATGTCACGATCACGCGCAAAATTGACCAGATCGACCACTTCATCATCATTACGGCCTTTTAAGATCACCGCATTTAACTTAACGCGTTTAAACCCTGCAGCACAGGCGGCATCGATACCGGCAATGACCTGATCAAACTTATCCTTGCGCGTCAGCTCTTTAAAACGATCCGCCTTCAGCGTATCCAAAGAGACGTTGATGCGCTTTACACCGGCTTCAACTAGATCGTTCGCCATGGTCGGTAGTTGCGAGCCATTAGTCGTTAATACCAACTCAATGTCCAACTCACCCAACTTGCGGATCAGCGTCAAAATATCACGACGTACCAATGGCTCACCGCCAGTCAAACGCAGCTTATTGACACCCAGACGCACAAACGCAGCACCCACCTCATAGATCTCCTCCAGAGTCAGCACCTGCTCGCGAGGAAGAAAGGTCATCTCCTCGGCCATGCAGTAGACGCAACGGAAGTCACAACGATCCGTCACCGAGATGCGCACATAGTCGATGTGGCGACCAAACTTATCGATCAGTTTCAAAGGTGTATTCATGGGCTCAAGTATAACGACTCGTGTAACAGTTTTTTAGCAATTCTTTGCGAAACTTTACGCTCTAGATCAATGCTTTTGATCAGTTAACAGCCTATTATTAGATCATTCTAATTTAACTCCCTTAAAAAGGACCTCCCATGGATACCAAAGCAAAACTGAGCCACACCAGCGTTGCGCTGCACTGGATAGTCGCCCTACTGATGATCGGCTCAATGATCATTGGCCTGACACTAGAAGAGATGGAGCGCAGCCCAGAGAAGTTCGACCTACTGAAACTCCACATGACGGCCGGCGCCGTTGTATTTGGCTTTGCCGTATGGCGATTAATGGTTCGTATGAAAAACGGATTCCCGGAGTCACTGAGTGACGTACCACCGATGCAGAAGAAGATCTCCATCATCGTCATGAGCTTCCTGATTGCAGCGACACTGTTCATGCCGATCTCTGGTGTACTGATGCAAGTTGGCGAAGGTCACGCCGTGATTATCTTTGGAATGGAAGTGATCGCACGCAGCAACACAGAGATCGAATGGGTAGAAAAGCTAGGTCACATCGGACACGGCCTAGGCAGCAAACTACTAATGCTCGCCTTCTTCCTACACGTCGCCGCTAGCTTCAAGCATATGCTATTTGCAAAAGACGGCACCATGGCTCGCATTTTTGGCAGAAGGGTTTAGAAGTTATTGAAGTTGGCGCAAAACGTCCCTAAGACTTTGCTTCCAATCATCAGGTTCGATCCCAAACTCCTTATAGATCTTTGAGCAATCAAGTTTTGAATTTAGAGGCCTTGGTGCTGGCGTAGGATATTCAGATGAAAAAATTGATGCTAGCTCTGGAGCTTTAGATATCAATCTCATAGATTCAGCTTGTTGGAATATTTCCTTAGCAAATTCATACCATGAGCAGTAGGGCAAACCAGTAAAATGGTAAGTACCCCATTTAATATCTCGCTTCTCGCCGACCCTAGCAGCAATTGTTAAAAGAGCATTGGCTATACTATCGGCACTTGTGGGACCGCCAAATTGATCTGCAACGATAGAAAGCTTTTCTCGCTCCGCCCCAAGCCTGAGCATTGTTTTAACGAAGTTACTGCCTATTTCTGAGAACACCCAGGCGGTTCTAAGAACAATATTCTGCTCTAGATTCTCTTTGACGGACAACTCACCAGCCAACTTGCTTTTTCCATATACAGATTGAGGATTAGTCAAAGCATTTTCGGTGTAAGCAATATTTGAAGTTCCATCAAATACATAATCAGTCGAGATGTGTAAAAGAGGGATATCTCGCTTACGGCAAGTAAGTGCAAGCAACTTTGGGCCAAGCTCATTAACTGAATAAGCTAGCTCAGAATCAGATTCGGCTTTATCTACTGCTGTATAAGCCGATGCGTTGATAACTAAATCCGGTTTAACTTGAGCGAAAACAGCATCAACATTCCGCAGATTTGTAATGTCCAGTTCCGAACTCGACATTCCAAAGACTTCAAAGCCCCGCTTACTTCCATGTTTTACGAGGGCACTCCCAACCTGACCCGCAGCGCCTGAAATCAATATTTTCATACGATCAAACGCCTAATTTAATTTCAGCTAAAGTCGGGAGCTTTAGATCTTTATCTGAGAGAAAAGGTTTTTTGATAGGCCACTCAATATCAACGTCTGGATCATTCCAAATAAGGCCACCTTCATCTTCTGGAAAATAAAGATCTGTGCATTTGTATTGGAAGTCAGCAGTCTCTGTGAGTACGCAGAAACCATGTGCATAACCTGGCGGAATCCATAACTGTTTGTGGTTATCTGCCGATAACTCTAGACCAACGTACTGACCAAATGTTAGCGACTCTGGATTAACATCTACAGCCACATCGAAAACAGCACCTGCGCTACAACTAACAAGCTTACCCTGTGGGCGAGTTTTTTGTAGGTGCAGCCCCCTGAGTACCCCTTTTTGAGAACGAGAGTGATTATCTTGAACAAACGGAAGATCAATTCCAGCTTCTTTATAACGTTCTAACTGAAATGTCTCTTTGAAAAAACCGCGTTGATCTCCAAAAACTTTGGGTTCAATTATGAGAACGCCTGCAAGCTTAGTTTCAGTCACTTGCATTATAAAGATGCCCCGGCAATTCTATTTAAATACTGTCCATAGCCGGTTTTAGATAAGAGATCAGCTTTTAGTTTGAGCTCATCCACTGAAATCCACCCATTTCGGAAGCCAATCTCCTCAAGGCATGCAACTTTAAGCCCTTGGCGATGCTCTATAGTTTGTACAAACTGACCGGCTTCCATAAGTGAGTCATGAGTCCCTGTATCTAACCAAGCAAAACCGCGACCCATTAGGCTTACGTTAAGCTCGCCAAGATTTAAGTAGGCGTTATTCACATCCGTAATTTCAAGTTCACCACGATGACTTGGCTTCACGGCCTTAGCAATTTCAACAACACGGTTATCGTAAAAGTAGAGACCTGTCACAGCATAATTTGATTTTGGTTTTTCAGGCTTCTCTTCAATAGAAATAGCCCTACCCGCCTCATCAAACTCAACCACACCAAAGCGCTCTGGATCATTAACATGGTACCCAAATACAGTTGCACCTGATGGGCGAGCAGCAGCCTCTTTCAACATCGCTGAAAAGCCATAGCCATAAAAGATATTGTCACCAAGAATTAAGCAAACATTGTCATTGCCGATAAATTCTTCACCAATAATAAATGCCTGCGCTAAGCCATCGGGAGAGGGTTGTTCTGCATAGGTGAGCTCGATACCGAAGTCAGACCCATCGCCCAACAGCTTCTGAAAATTTGGTAGATCTTCCGGTGTAGAAATAATTAGAATTTCACGAATACCCGCTAACATTAATACTGATAATGGATAATAAATCATCGGTTTATCGTATATAGGGAGCATCTGCTTAGAAACGCCCTTAGTAATAGGGTGAAGACGGGTTCCAGACCCGCCAGCTAAAACAATACCTTTCACAATCCTACCCCTGCCCGTTACCAATTCGATTTAAACGATATTCACCATCAAGTACCCGCTGCCACCAAGCATGGTTATTTAAGTACCACTCGACAGTTTTTCTTAACCCTGACTCAAATGTCTCTTGTGGTGTCCACCCTAGCTCTTTCTCAATCTTAGAGGCATCTATAGCGTATCTAAGATCGTGACCAGGTCTATCTTTAACGAACTCTATTAGGTCACGATAGCTTGTCACACCATCCGGCTTTTGAGGATGCAGCTCTTCAAGCAGATCACAAAGTGTATGTACAACCTCAAGATTCTGCTTTTCATTGTGGCCGCCGATATTATAGGTCTCGCCGATAACACCTTCAGTAGCAACCAAAACCAAAGCACGGGCATGATCTTCAACATACAGCCAGTCTCGAACCTGATTACCCTTTCCATAAACAGGAAGGCTTTTTCCAGACAGCGCGTTCAGGATCATGTGCGGAATGAGCTTTTCAGGGAAATGGTATGGGCCATAGTTGTTCGAGCAATTCGTTACAACAATGGGTAGCCCAAAAGTTCTGCCCCATGCACGAACCAAATGATCTGAGCTTGCTTTAGATGCTGAATAAGGTGAGCTTGGGGCATAAGGCGTTTCTTCTGTAAAAAGATCTTCAGTTCCCTCTAGATCCCCATACACCTCATCTGTTGAGATGTGATGGAATCGGAACGTGTTTTTTTTATCCGAAGGCAAACTTACCCAATATGCCCTAGATGCCTCAAGTAACTGGTAGGTACCAACTATGTTGGTTTCGATGAAATCGCCAGGACCGTCAATTGATCTATCTACATGACTCTCAGCAGCAAGGTGCATGACTATATCTGGCTGAAACTCTTTAAATGCAGAATCTAAAGATTTCCGATCACAAATATCAATTTGAGCAAATGAATATCTTTGGGAATCCGCCACAGGGGCGATCGAATCTAGATTTCCAGCATAGGTCAGCTTATCTATATTCAAGACATAATACCCAGTGTCAGCAATCAAATGCCTTACTACAGCAGAACCTATAAACCCAGCACCACCGGTTACAAGAATTTTTTTCTCAGACAAGAGTACGCCCCTTAAAATTTAGATGAATCTTTTCAGAAAACTAGTAAACGAATAGTCATTAGTAACTAATCGAGACAACTCGTTGAAAACATATCCATCATCTCTTTCATAGGAAAGGCTATGAATTGGCATATAGTGTACTCCCTCTACAAAAGGATGAGCGAGTGTTTCACTGTACAAAACCTTCCCGTGAAGATAGGCACTCAATAATCTTGGAACTTCAGTGTAAACCCCTTCACTGTAGTGAATATTAAGAACACCCTGGGAATCGTTGATAATTGAAGAAAGCTCTTTTCCATATGTACCTGCAGGAACGACAGATACCATTTCAGCAGGCAGATTACTAATAATCTTCTCACGTCTCGTGCCGTCGATAGCACCAAAAAAAACAAAACGCCCATCGGTTGGAGAATTAAAAACGGTAGTAGTATCAGGAAATACGTGAGGCCCAAAAACAAATTTTTGGGGGTATTTATCGAGCAAACCAATGCTTCTGTAGAACTCTCTGTTTGAAGTACTCAAATCTAAGTTCACATCACATAGCCGGCAAGCTAGTTTGATATTCCGAACAGCTTTGCGTTTTTTTGCACCCCACAACAGCGCTCCGTCTTCAGCGCACAGCTGTTCAGTCTGAATACCAATTTTCAAAGAAGGAATGAACCAATTAAAAATACCAAGCCCCTTGTGAATACCCACAAATATCTTAGCTTGCTGTTCTACAATAAGGGACGGATTAATTGCCGCTCTCAAATCATCTGCAAACTGCGAAAGCACAGGGTGCTTAGCAATGAATTTGATAGATTGAGCTTTGGATCTAAACATAAACGAGACTTAAAATACTTTCACGAATGATAGCATGATAAAGCATATTGATAAGCAGCGATTATCGAAGGTAAAAATCTTATTAGAAACAAGCTAGAGGGAGTTCGTTTTGAAAAATCATACCTTAATAATAATGAGAATCATTCAACTCTTGAAACTGTAGTAATTGTTCCCCAAGCTATCTTTAACTGAAATTAGTTGTATCAGAAGTTAAATAAACGACAGTTTAAAAACAATCATGCGCCATAACAGCGCATGAACATTATTCTTTGTTAAATGCGTAGTGCCTAATCAATACGATCAAAACACCCAGCATTCCACCTAAAACAACACCAAGCGCAGCGATTAACGCTCGTTTTGGTTTTGATTTAAGCTCAGGAACCACAGCCGGATCAATGGTTTTAAACAGATATTCTGGCGTAGCTTTGGCCAACATCATTGTTTCAATCTGGGACTGTACAAGATCGAATAAACCAGCTTGAAGCTCTGTTAAAGACGTAGAGCGAATCTGCTCTTCTAGGTATGCAATAGACTTCTCTGCCTGAGCCAAGTCTTGTGCTCTAACAGTCTCATTGATGTCTTCTACAAGCCATTCGACCCATTGCTGAGCAACAACCGGAGAGTAGTGCTCCACAGCAATGGTTACAAATCCTGTCTCTTTATCCTGGCTTGTTGAAAGCGATTCTTTAAATACTTCATGAGCCTCTTGAATGCTAGGCACAGGGGTTTTAGGTGGTTCTACTTCCCTAACCCACTCACCGGTTTCTACATTAAAAACCTCTGGATCAAAGGTAATGTTTTGCGTATTGATATCATACGATTTCGTAGCCATAAGCTCTGGCAGGATGTTATGACGACTTTCAAATTGACTAAAAAACTGACGGGATTTGATGATCTGTAATCCAAGACCCGTTTTATCAGCTCCACCAGATGGTAAAGAGATGCCAGCCAATCCGGCTAGTGCCCCATATTTAGACGCTAGGCCAGCCATACCACCACTCTCGGCACTGACTGGGGCTAAGAGCGCCTCTGAGCGGTAGATGTTTGGCATTTTGAGTGCAACAAACACAGCGACAATTGCAGCAAGCAGAGTCGTTAAGATAATGATCCACTTACCTTTCCATAAGACGCTGAACAGTTCTCGTAAGTCTATCTCATCGTCATTAGCAAGAGCTTGATTAGACACTTGATCTATCGAGTGATTCATATTTTTTCCTTAAAGAATACCAACCGCAGCAATAGCCACAGTACCTTGATAGATAATCTGAGTAATATCACGCCAGAATGGGATGAAATCTTTATAGTCAGTGTTAATTGGAACTACGATAGTATCACCCGGCTGGAGTCTTACCGACCTAGGTGTAAATTTAGTCCAGCTGACATCTGCCTGCTCAACGGATCCGTTAGCTCTAACCACATAAATGTTTTTATCATCTGCACGCGATGAGGTACCTGCAGCTAGGCCTAAGTAATCATCAATATTAAAGCCACGTTCAAAGGTATGCGAACCCTGGCGACGCACTTCCCCAACCACAGTGATCGTATTGGATTTTTTAGGGATAACCAAACGGTCACCATCTTCCAATAAAAGGTCAGAGGCTTCGTCACCATTCAAGGCCTTATCAAGATTAACAACTAATCGACCTAGGCCTGCAAATTGGTTCAAATCCGCAATAATCGAACTGACGGCAGTGTAATCAACCGTGGAGTTTTCATTTGTCATCAAAGAGGCGGCCACCTCCCTCTGTAACTGTTGACCAAATAAGCGCGCTTGAGTGGCTTCTAATTCAGCTACAGATTTACGTGTAAAGATAGCGCCTTGCGGATTACCCTCATTGGTGAAGCCTCCAGCTCGTACAACAATATCTGACAAAGTCTCACCTCGACGAAGAAGGTATTTACCAGGGTATTTAACTTCACCGGCAACCTCTACTTCTGCATCAGGGTTCCAGTCGATCATCTGCCGGACATTCACAAAATCTCTCGACTGAAGGGCAAAACTTCTAGCGTTGTTAATTTCTAAAACTTGAACTTCATTTTCGCTATTCGCATTTTGAACGATTCGTCTAACTTCAAAATTCTCTTGAAAAGCTGAGTCATCAAGCCCACCTGCTGCATCAACTAAATCTTGAAGCGTGTAATTTACGCCAAGCGGGTATTGACCTGGAACTTTGACTGCCCCACCAATGGATACAACATTGGCGGGTTGATCGGACCTAGCTTGACTGATCAACTTTGCTATAACCGGTGCTAACAAAGCTTCTCTAGAGAACTCTCTAGGCTCATTTTCATCAATACCAGAAACGCTATCTTCATATAGACCATCCCACTCGAACACTAAAACCCGATCTCTAGGTTTAAGAACAAGATCTGAGTGTGTACCTTGTTTAGCAAGAACATCAGACAGACTGAATTGAAGGGTTTCAATATCAAGATTGCTGTTTTTAATTCGTACAATAAGACCGTAACTACGATCAGCTTGTTCAAGGACACCACCTGCAGCCGCAAATAGATCAGAAAGTCTGTAACCCTCTTGAATTGGGTAGGTGCCTGAGGATCTTACAGGGCCAACAAGGGTTGCCACGCTAGCAGGATTACTAGCATCAGATTGAGCCTCTAATTTTTTAATAACCGGCTTAAGTAGCGCTGCTCGAGTGTTATCAGCCGTTGATAAATCGCTACCTGCAAGCTCTTCATTTAGCTGAGTCACACCCTCCCACTTAAAGACTAAGACTTTATCTCGAGCTTGTAGAATTGGGTCTTTTGGTGAACCTTTGTTTGATAGAGCCTCCACCAAGCTAAACTCCAGAACGTCAATATCAAGCTTCTGATTTTTTTCACGGAGAATCAGGCTGTAACCCAAGTCAGCATCGGGTAATAGGTCCCTTCGCATATCACCTATCAAATCTGAAACTCGTATTCCCTCTTTCCACCCATAAACACCAGGTCTTGCTAAAGCACCCTCAAGAGTAATCAGGTTTTCAACGTTATCGCCAAGTGGCAACACCCTTACAATATCACCGTTGCTCATCTCGATAGCAAGTTGATCACTGTTCTCAGCTTTAATGTTAACGGCCACAGGCAGCTCACCAGGGTTACGTTTTTTGATGAGCACAAGCTCACCGGCAAAAGCAGAGCTTTTATAGCCACCTGCCATGGCAACCATCTCACCTAAAGTTTGGCCTTTTTTAACCTCATAGACAGCAGGACGTTTAAGTTCACCGGTAAGAGTTACTAGTGCTTCGTAAGGTGGTACAAAAACCACATCACCTGACTGCAATCGAATATCACCAGAGATATCACCCTTCAATAGCAAATCGTAGACATCGAAAGAGGAGACCAACTCACCGCCTCTTTTAACTTGGATATTACGAAGGCTGCCGATATCTGTTACGCCACCGGCTTGAAACAACGCCTGTGTAATGGTGGTTAAAGCTGAAACAGAATAGGCACCCGGCACTGACACCTCGCCTGCCATGAATATATTCATAGCACGCAAACGTCCCATCGATACCATCGATTCAACACCGATTAATTGCTTATCGACACGTGCATTAATTAAACGTTGAGCTTCATCAAAGGATAGACCTGCAACTGAAATAGGACCTAGCTTTGGAAAGTTAATGATTCCATCACGGCCGACTTGAAGCGTTAAAAGATCACTCTCCTTACCAAACAGCTGGATAATCAGCTCATCACCAACACCTAAACGATAATCAGCTGGCACCATGGCGTTGTCTGTTGGGGCAAAGGTAGATACTTCACGATCAAAAAGATCGACTCCAAAGCGAACAAGAGGGTTTTTAACAGCTTTGATAGTTTCTGCTACGGAAGAATTCTCTTTTACAGCCTTTGACAGAACAGCATTTTTTTCTTCAACTTGAAGCTCGTTTGATTTTTCAGCTTGAGGAAGCTCTTGGCTGACTGTTCCAACAGGACTCGATTTGGATGATGACTTGATACTACCTAGATCAACACCGTATTGCTTAGCAAGAGCTTGCTGTTCCGATAAAGGCAAAGACTTAAACTGCTCAAGCATGGCGGGAGAAAGGGTCTGAGCATTGGAATTAATAACTAAAGACAAGCCTAGAGTTAAAAAGATAGATCGTTTAATGACTTTAAACATTTGAGCTGGACCAATTTTTATAAAATTTAATGTGTTCATATTATCAAATAAATACAGGTGATTGGACTTCAATATTCACTATTGAATCCAACGTTTATCTTTAAGAGTAACGATTTTACCTGTCGAAGGATGCTGCCACTCATAGCCTACAAAACGATTATCCTCTCTAATAGCTTTGTAAGTGATTTTATTAGCTATATTAATTCTAGAGCAAGAGAGCTCAAAGTCAGTCACTTCAGTGCAACGATCCTTTGAATATTGGCTGCTATTTTTAAAAATAGTTATGAGTAATGGATTTTCCCTATCAGATCGCCAGTTATATATGTTTTGACTACCCGACATTCGAGCCTGGGTTTTAATCACCCCTTTGTCATCGATAACAATGTACTCACCGCTCCCTCCCAGGAAAATAGTACCGACGCGGATATCAATGGGCACCATGGTGCGCTTATAGCTCCCATGGGTTAGCAACCAACGCTCATCTTTACGGGGATTGTCACTAGGGTTTATCAAACGATCCACTTTCGGTAACTGAGGTACTCGAACAGACAAACACCCAGACAAGCCAAAAATCAGCAAAATTAAGATTAAATGCCTCATCGAGTTGACTCCATAAAGACATCCGCCCTGGCGGCACGGGTATCCCACCACAACTGTCCTGAGTAACCTTCGAGTCGCGCACCACCATCACGCTGAATTGGACGAACTCTTGCATTAAATCCTGAGCCGACACCGCCTGTTATATTCATATTAAACGGTATCTGAAGATAGATGCCCTTATCAAAGCTGCCCTCACCAAAGGTATCAAAAGGAACATCCGTTAATGTTGCCCACAAGCCTAATGACCATCCATTTTCAAAGGTCCTTCTGACCTCCAAGGTACCACCTATGTCTTTTGCCAAGTATCGACCGAGGTGAAAGGCCGCGTCATAGTTATAAAACGGCGTAGCCCAAAAAAGACTAGCGTGCCCTGTGAACACATCGTAGTCAAAATGACCAAACAAGCCTTCGTAATCACGCTGTTTTGCATAGGCGCCACTGAGCCCAAAAGCAAGACGGGAATGGTATGGTTGATAGAGCAACTCAGCCCCAGCACCAGAATACATAGTCTCCAATACACCTCCAAATAGACGGTAGTGAAGGTTGGAGTTAAGGGTACCGCGCTTTTCAGCTTTTAATACCGATATTCGAGCTGGGCTATTTTTGAGGTATTTTGAAGCATCCGAACGAACATGAGGTAGAACCGAATCACTCACACGGGTGTTACCATCAAGGTTATCAACAAGGCTGTATTCAGCTATACCCAAACCATACCAGCCATCGAACAGAGGCACTGCAGATCCAAGGCCCGCATATAATTCAAAGCCTAATGGGTTGTCTGGATCAAAAAGATGGTATTTAGCATCAACAAAGGCGGAGACGGTCATGCCACTGGTATAAGTGTCACTGAGTTCATACGCATCATCACGGGTAGGTCTTGCCGGAAGCAAACTGGCTTGATCAGGGAAACGAACCTCACCTAATCCAAACTCACTATTAGGTTTAGGCAACCTAACGGTCTGTATGTTCATACCCGCTTCGTTGATTAGGTAATCAACGTTTCTAACATCTGACGGCAACTCAGCGACGGCTTGAGCGTGTGCTGAATTTATTGCATCTGGCCAGTATTGATAAGCACCTCGCCTTAAAACAACTTCAGCTTTACCATCCTCTTCTACTAAATTAATGGAGGCTGGCACTACACCCGCACGTAAAATAGACTCCGTTGTATTCAAGTACCACTCCGGCACTTGATCATCACGTAATGCAACTTGTTTAAGCTCAGGGATAAGTGGACTAGGCCGTGTGTAAGCGGGATTTTCTTTTGTATCAAAGGATGCGGAGAAAGAGAGGCCGAAACTATCGCCATGCTGATGACTAAGACCAATTGTATAGCCTGGCGTGAATTCCCAGTCCAATCCATAGGATAAGGGAGAGGTAGGCGAAGTCGAGCCATTTCTCACTTCCCATCGATATTGATCAGGATTATATTCGGCATTAACGGTAATTGGAGCCCAGTCTGGTCGGTATTGAATCCCCCCAAATAAACCGACATTTTCCCCACTAAACCATTCACCTAGTGAAAATGTACCACCTTTACCAACATCTTTAGATCGGTTAGCGAAGCTTGGATGCAAACGAACCATAGGGTTTGAAATGACCCCACTCCCGGCCAAACGCCCCCAGCCAAAACCGAGAGATAGGTCAAACTCGTTAAAACGTTTAGAGCCGACTACATATTCTGAACTGTATACACCGGTACCTAACATATCCCGAATACCCACTGATAATGCAGGCAATACTTTAGATTCCTCTAAAAGAGATAATTTAAGCTCATAGTTTCGATCCCAGTAGAAAAAATCATTAAGACCCGTGTACCTAAAAGTACCTTCTAAGCTGGGTAGAATCTGATAACTCAAACTGTAAGATTGGGCGTATCTATCGTGCGCAGTGGTAACCGAAAATTCACCATCAGAACGCATCCGTGCATTGGGGGTGTCGATCAGGCCTGATGTACCATAATCTGATGCACTGGCTGCACTGCTCAAAAAAAGCATCACCAGCAGGGAGGAGAATGGTCGTAATAGATTCAAATTCAAGCACCAAAAAAGGGGCAAACGCCCCTCTTTTAATAGGATCTTAGGGATTAGTAGGTAGAGCCTGTACCCGAGGTACTTCCGGCACCTGTAGTAGAACCAGTACCAGAGGTATCTGGTGTACCTATAGTGTAATCCGTTGTATCGCCTGTACCCGATGTATCGCCTGTACCCGATGTATCGCCTGTACCCGATGTATCGCCTGTACCCGATGTATCACCTGTACCCGATGTATCACCTGTACCCGATGTATCACCCGTACCGTTAGCTTCTTCTTCTGGCGCGTAGTACACGCCAGTATCGATCACAGTACCTACAGGAACACAGCCCTGCAAAATAAGAAGAAAAGAGCTAACAAGTGAAGCTAAAAATAGATTTTTCATATCAAATATTCCTTAAAGATCACTTATCACAAGCAAATCGTCAGTAGTCAAACCTGTCACACCCTCAACAAACGCAAGATAAACAACTTCTGAGCCATTATTATAAGTGATAACAGAACTACCTTGCTCCTCATCTATCGCAACATCGGCTTTGTCAATGACTGCACCATTGTCACTAAGTATAACAATGCCATCTGTCTCCTCTAGATTAGAGGTGTAATCAACAATTAGATCGATGTCGGACTCATTAGAAGCTCCGTTCTCGACAGTCAGTTTGAAGTAATCATTACCACCAAAACCAATCAATACCTCAGATGCTGCTGATGTTGACTGAAGCTGATTACTACCCTCATCGCCCGCTATAACCACTTCAGTAGTTAGATAAGCTTCGTAAGGATCAAGATCTGTATTACTTGCAACTTCGATAATATCCAAAGCACCTTGAATCGATTCGATGTTATTGCCAGTTGAAGATACCAGAGGAATATCAGTCTCGATACTGAAGAAGTAGTATCCATCTTCGGAGGTTAGGTCAAACACCTTCTCTTCTACACTAGCAACTGTATAGGTAAGGGTATCAATCAACGCTAGAGCAGGAGCAAGCTCAATTGTTAGCACAGTACCGTCACTAGAAATAATATCTGATGGGCTTAACTCGTCGAAGGTAAATTCAAATACGTTAGAGTTTTGATTATCGACGTTGGCTCCGTTTAAATCATCATTGATAATGACGCCAGCGAAGTCGTTCACAGCAACGCCTTCTGTGTCCAGGCTAGTTCCATCCCAGAAGTCACGTGCCGAGTCCACAGTCAAACTTGTTGCTCCAGAGGCATCAGTAGACCAACTAACATCAAGAGTGATTATTAGCTCTCTCTCGCCCTGAGCTCGGAGTGCATTCTCACCATCTAAAAGAGTGATATTTACTGATCCCGTCCCACTACCTACAGCAATAGAAGATAGGTCGAACTGAAGTGCTGAGTCATAGCCTAGGAAGCCATTTGTGTCAAAACCACTTGCCAAGTTTGCTCTATCTAGGAAGAAAGTCTGTTCACCCGCAACTTGCAGTGAGTAATCGGTATCACCCTGAACCTCGTCAAGACTCACATATTGAACGCCGGTAATATCCAACCCATCAACATAATCTGTGAGTGTTGCTAAGCCCGATGTTAGAGAGAATGTATCACTCGAACCATTAATGGTTACAGAAACAGATTGAGTCGCCCCGTCAGTCGCTGTGAACGTGTAGCTATCAGAAAGCGACTCACCTTCTCCCAACGCCTGCACGTCCGCATTAGCGTTATCTAGGGTATAAGTCCAAGTACCATCCACTAAAGTGAAAGAACCAAAGCCATTATCACCAGCACTGCTTGAAACATCTGCAAAGGATGGAGCGTCATCAGAATCTGTATCAGTAATAACAAGATCACCGGTAGCCGTTAGACCTGTTTCTTCTGTGACAGACCCACTGACAGTACCAGAGACAACGGAGGCATCATCAGCACCATTGATGGTGACTGTTACAACTTGCTCTGTACCATCTGTAGCTGTAAAGGTAATAGTGTCCTGAAGAGCTTTACCATCACCCAGTGCCTGAACCGCAGGCACAGCATTATCCAACGTATATGTCCAAGTTCCATTAGAGAGCTCAAAAGATCCATATCCATTATCACTTGCAGTGCTAGCAACATCTGCAAAGCTTGGAGAATCACTCGAATCAGTGTCGCTAATAGAAAGTGTGCCCGTATCGGTCAAAGTCCCATCTTCCGTAACGGCCCCTGTTACGTCACCTGAGACAACAGCAGCATCATCAGCACCATTGATAGTGATAGTAATATCCTGAGAATCTTTACCGTCAGCTGTTGTTACTGTGAAAACCTCTTTGATAACCTCGCCATCACCTAACTGCTGGATAGCAGCCGCATCACTATCGACGCTATATGACCAAGAGCCAGCTGCCGTAATCGTAAGAGCACCTAGAGCTTGAGAATTAGTACTGGCGCTGTCTTTGTAAACCACGGACGTATTAAACGCGCCATCGCCATCATCGTCAGTAACAGTCAGTGTACCGTTACTAGTTAATGTAGCAGCCGCATCCTCAGTGACTGATTCAGCTGCCGAATCTGAGGCACCAACAGTAATAACTGAATCCTCTGTTACATCCACTAGGGACAATTCAAAAGTTTCAGTACGAGTTTTACCACCACCATCGGTTACTTTGACAGTCACAGAGTATGATGACTTGGTTTCATAATCGGCAGTACCAACAAACTTCAAGATACCGTCTTGAGTAAGCGTAAAGCTTGAAGCATCTCCACCTGAAACAATTTCAAAGTCAGCGGAATCACCACTGTTAGGATCTACCACCGCGAAAGAACCAATTACGGAGCCAGAAGCGATACCCTCAAGGAATTCAATACCATCATTTGAGAACGTTATATCAGTAGGCGCCAAGTTGACAGCTGCCGTAGCATTATCGAAAGCCGTTGAATCGGTCAGTGTAATTGACCCACTACCGTCAACCGCTGATGTGATCTGAGAAGTCAAAGTTTCAGTCGCAACAGTCACAACAGCAGAAGTTGAGTCAGATTGAATATCAGTGATGGACTGAACAGCGGTGTAAACAGTTGCAGTGGCGGTCGCTACATCTGAAGACACTGCGTCAAAAGCGGTGTCATCAAAATTGGCATCAGACTCAGCAAGCTGAGTTGAAACAGAGTCAAGGGCATCTGATAGAAGCGTTGTATCCTCGAAAACAGACGTACCAGCAACCGTTGGCGTCTTTTGAACAAGCTCAACCACCGAGCTTAGTGCCGCTTCAAATGCAGCATCTGAATCACCGCCCGCTGCCACAGCGGCCGCTTGAATCGCTTTAACCGTCGCGAAT
This sequence comes from Marinobacterium sp. xm-a-152, assembly GCF_013282965.1. Lineage (NCBI taxonomy): Bacteria > Pseudomonadati > Pseudomonadota > Gammaproteobacteria > Oceanospirillales > Oceanospirillaceae > Marinobacterium > Marinobacterium sp. xm-a-152. Next base: position 156,265 of record NZ_WBYI01000004.1, read on the forward strand.
ACGGTGATAGACGCTTTCTCGTAAGCAAGCGCTGCTGTTGAATCAGCACCATCAGCAAACGGGTCAAAGCTATTAAGATCAACAGACGCAGGTATACCCAATGAAGCCTTCAAGACTGCTTCATCAACACCGGATGCGAGAAGAGTAGTTGTTGGCGATACAACCGTTGCACCAGCAGGAGCCTTGAGGACAGTACCGGCGCCGATCAAGTTACCGGTCGATGTATCAATGGTTGTCGCTAGCGTATTGACGATAATTGAAGATGACTGAGTCACATCAAGATCATAGGTACCGTCTGCATTAGTAGTGGTTTTGGGTTCATTCGCATCCCAGACACCGTTTTCGTTGTAGTCGGCAAATACCTCAGCCCCTTCCAATGGGCCTTTAATCGCCTTACCGCCGACTGAAATCAGGTTGCCAGCAACGCCACCGCCACCACAACCTTCAAGAAAGGCCCCAAACAGAGCAAGCATCCCGACGCGTTTAGTATGAGAAGCGTTAATATCGAACTTTTTCTTCATGTTGATAAGCCTAACTTGAATTCGCAATTCAATTGATTATATACAAACAAAGATTTCAATCTACCTTGCTTGCGTGGTTAATAGTAAAAATCTACTCCAAAGTAGATGGAGAAGATTTAAGAAACTTTTGTACCTTCCAGGCCTTTCTGAGCATCAAAACGTAAACAGCAAATACGATAAGAAAAGCTGGAAAGCTAAACAGAGGCAAATACGCCTCAATAAACAAACCCAATAGCAGTAACAATCCAGACACAGAAACAAGAAACACAAGAGATCCGAATGAAGAGAAACCTGCACGCATAAGTATATGGTGCAAATGATTTCTATCTGGCTTAAAGGGAGAGTCCCCTTTCAGCACCCTGCGAGACATAACACCGACTGTGTCGATAATTGGAATCGCAACGCACCATAGCGCACTGGTAGGTGAAATTGAGAATGCTGCTGTTTGAGTTTGATGGATGAGTGTCCACACAATAATAAAGCCGATAAACAAACTACCGGCATCACCCATGAACACTTTAAATCTTGGCCCGCCCCATAAATTAAGAATCAGATAGGGAATCAAAGCAGCCCCCAGCACTAACAGATACTCATAACCAGCCTGAACACCTGACTGACTCTGAAACACCAGTATTCCCATGATGGCGATGAGCGCCATTGATCCCGCAAGACCATCAATACCATCGATCAAATTGAAGGCATTGGTAACCCCCACAACCGCAAGCACTGTAAAAGGAACAGCTAGTAATCCTAATTCGATATTAGAAGAACCAAAAAGCGATCCCAAGCTGTCAATTTTAATCCCTGTCATCCAGACCATTAGAAGAGCGCAAGACACCTGCACTCCAACTCGAGTTCTAACACCGAGCGGACGGTAGTCATCGATGGCACCCATCAAAAAGAGAACAGAACCGGTTGCAAGTAGCGGGAGCACTTTATGGCTTAAGTTAGGGGTTAAAAACACATAAACGACAACGGAGAGAAAGACAGCGATCCCACCAATCAGAGGAACGGAACCTGAATGAAGCTTTCTAGCAGATGGTCGGTCAACTAACCCTATAGCTACAGCAAATGGACGCAAAACGAGCAAACTTGCGAAAGCGACAGTAAAACCAATGATGATAACGGGTAAAGAACTCATAAAACTCAGAATTAATGCAAAAAAAATAGAGCCAAAAAAATTAGTTTATATTTGTAAACAAGTATAGTTTATATTTGAAAAAAGACAAATAAGTTAAAGCTCCAAGGTCATCACAAACTAGCTTAATGAGCGTCATACTCATTTTTAAGGATTTTAGATACATCATAACCAACACTTATCGCACCCAATCCCGCATACACCCACTCCAGTCGGGGTCCGACCTATGGTCCGACCCCACTTCTGAGCCTATATGCTTAATTTTATATAACCGTAAAAAAAGAGTTTTCTTACTCGGTAAAAGTCTACTGTAGGAACCACCTCGAAGAGGCGGTGACCCATAGTTTGTTTTGCAAAACCACTCAACGATACGAATAAGAAGCATTTAATATATGGTGGCTAAAAACCCTCAAACCCCAGTAAACACAATGTGTTGACACCATAATTCTGCAACAGAAATAGCATTGACCACCCATTTACATTTGGCATACTGATCAATAATCAACCAACATCAAAGGTGATCAAATGACCTTAAAAGGCGGCCCCAAAACAATCGAAGGCAAACTCATCAGTAGCCAAAACTCATTGAAGCACGGTTTGACAGCAAACCGCTGGCTAGATTCTGAAGAAGAGGGTAGATACCAAGACCTAATGAATCAGTTGATTGATGAGCACGAACCGTCTGGGACGCTTGAGTACATTCAAATTGAGAGAATTGCAAACTGCAAAGTCCGCCTGGAGAGAATCCAATCGGTAGAAACGGCAATGTACCTCCAAGCTCAAAGACGCTCTGAAGACCCTGAACAATTTGTGGAAAGCTGGGGCTTCGATATGGAACAGGACCGTTTAGTGCTTGATGCATTTGGAAGAGAGTTGGTTGGTATATATCAAGCCCCATTAGGACTAAACGATCCAGAAATTGTAAAAGAAATAGCCAACCAAAATATTGGCCGAATCAATTCAATGGATGACTTCCAATTACTAATGCCAGCGTTACATAAGCACTTAATGATGGAATGCATCAAGAGAAATACCACCATTGGGAACTATATTGACCAATACAACAAAGGCGCAAAAAAGCTTCCAGCGGTTAGTAAGTTTCTAATAAATGCTGATTACGAATTAGAGTTAGATAAGCTTCTGAAAAAGAGTCTATATACCTATGACACTTCATATATTCATGACTACATAAAAATAAAGTCAGACGAGTATTCGATGTCTGAGGGGTTAAAGAAACTAAAAACAGATTACTTTGAACAACTTGAACTAGCAAAAGCAGCCGCAACACCGTCCAACACAGACATGGCAAAAATTCATAAAGAAAGAGTGGCTACAGACAAGCAACTTTCTAAAGCAATTGGAGAACTACTTGAACTCCAAGAACGAAGACTCAAAAAAGAAAGGCTAATAAAAATGAGTCATTGATTTGAAGTAGGAGCTAGCCGCAGGCGAAGCGATTTAATGTAGCAGGAATTTTGAGCGAAGCGAAAAGCCCCGACCAATGAAGGGCCTATTTCAAATGCAACACAACCCCAGGGTTCACCAAAGGATCACCAATAAACTCTACACCCGCATCTTCAAGCACTGACTTGATACGCTGCAGTGTCGATATACTTCCCGCCGGGATACCTTCCTGCGGCTCATAACGACGAAGCGTCTTCAAGCTAACATCACATTTAGCAGCTAACTCTTCACCGCTCCACCCAAGAAGTGCGCGCGCAGCACGAATTTGACTTGAACTTATCACTATTAGAGACTATATTGACCTTAAAAGAGACATTAATAGGTATCACCCCATGATCAACAAAATACTAGCATCATTCGACGGAGCTTTCGCAGAAAATACTATCCGCGCTTACCGTGCCGACTTCAACCACTACGAAAAGTGGTGCAAAACACATAACTTCCAAACAATCCCCGCTACAGCTGACAACCTAGCTCTTTACGTTGAAGAGATGTCCGAAAACTACAAAAGCGCCACAATAAGAAGACGCCTAAACTCACTCAGCTCCATTTTCCACCTATCCCGCAATCCAAACCCAACTCGCGATCCTGAGGTGCTTTTAGCCCTGAAACGCATGCACCGAAAAATTGGCCGCGCACAAAAACAAGCATCTCCTTTAACGCGTGAATATTTAGATAAAATGATGGCAAAGTGCGACAACTCCGTTATTGGTCTTCGCAACAAAGTCCTTTTGCAGCTGGGTTACGAAAGCATGCGTCGAAGAAGCGAGATCTGCCAATTCCGATTCGAAGATCTTAAGAAAATGCCTAACAACAAATACGCATTGATTCTACATCAATCAAAAACAGATCAACTGGGAAATGGGCGATTGATACCCATATCAGAAAAATTGGCCAACCTGATTACAAAGTGGCAAAAGCGGATCGATATTGGCAAAGGAGTGATTCTTAGAAGCATCCGTAAAAACGGCGCTGTAAATGCTCCATTATCACCTGCCGCAATGACGAACATACTAGTCGACCTACAATACCGAGCTAGACTTCGTCACCTACCGCACTTCAGTGGACACTCATTCAGAGTTGGATCTGCGTTAGATTTGTTAGAGAGAGGAGTGCCACTGGAAAAGATTATGTTACGAGGCGGGTGGAGCTCTAAATCTACAGCACTGAAATATTTAGCAACCTGGATTGGAAGTGACTTGGCTGTATTTGAGGAATTAGAAATACCATATTAAGAATCACCCTATCGAAATAACTAAATAAACCTTAAAAACCAAAGATAAATCGGAACATACTTCTAAGGTGCCATCTAAGATGAGTAGCGCTCCTGAAAGAGTTACGACGAGCATCATGCACAACTGAGAAACCAGTGTTCACAATAACTGGAAAACCCGCCTCATTAGCTCGTTTGCAGATATCGGCATCCTCTAAATACATGAAATAGCGATGATCGAATCCTTTGAGGGCCCTAAATACATCACTCCTAAAAATCAAAAACATACCAGCCACCCAATCGACGGGGATATCTCTATCGGCCCCACCCACTGGATAATCAGAGCCTCGTTGATTAAAAAAAACTCGGCGCGAAATTCTGGATATAGTTGGATAGCGACGTGCACTATCCTCAACCTCGCCCTGAGGTGATACCACCACTGGTGCCATACATCCCCAGTCAGCACCCTCACAGGCCAAGATATGTCTTGAAAACGATTCTGAAATGCGAATACCTTCCTTGGACTTCCTAAAAACCGGAGAGACTTGGAAGTATTTTCTTTCGAACTTAGCATTCTTAAATTTTGTTCAACCCAGTCTTCCTGGAGTTTTTACAAGCAACGAAATTCAAGCAATGAACGGCTCACTATGGACTATAAAGATTGAAGTAATGCTCTACTTTCTAGTTCCAATGATCGTATTTTTTTACAAAAAAATAGGCGCCAACTTCACCTTATTTATAGCATTTTCAACTGGTTTGATTTGGTACACTGTTTTCTCATATTTCATTGATCACAGACTTTCTGATGTGCTTGCGAGGCAATTTATTGGGCAACTACCATACTTTGCGCTGGGGAGTTTTCTAACATTTTTCGATTTGAAAAGAAAAGGCTTTATTTACCTTGGAATGATCAGTCTACTTTATTTTTTTACAAAGAAATTCATTCCCGGCTATATTTCAGAGTACCTAAACATGCTTTTCTATCCGCTACTCGTACTGACTCTTGCTAATACAAATTATCTTAATTTAGGTATAGGTAAATTTGGCGACTTATCATTCGGGATATATCTCTTCCATTTCCCTACTATTCAGCTATTGGTCCACCTAGGCTTATATGATTTAAATCCGTATATTGGGCTGTTCGTTAGTGTCGGATTAACTCTCTCACTGGCCGCTTTTTCGTGGAACTACGTTGAAAAGAAATTTCTCAAACGGTCCTCTCATTACATTGAAGCAGCGAAACAGTAATCTCGCTGCTCTGCATTTTAATTACGCCCCGTTTCGTTTCAACTTGGAGAAGCATGATTAGATCAATGAGGTAAATGTGGATGCAGCCAAAGCTACAGTTCACCCAAACTTGGGTGAACCCGCTTAAATGTACTCAAGCGCAGGCACCGATTTTCGTATTCCTCAAGATCCTGCTCCCGATAGACGATCCTTCCCTGCAGTTTGAGGAAAGCAGGCCAACCCCAATCGAGCGCCAGGGCTCAAGCGTTGTTTCACTGACTTGCCATCGTTCAGCTAGAGTCTGTTGATTGATGTGTTGAATTGCCATGTGTACTTCCTTCTTGGCTTGTTTTGGCAGGAGGCATGAACGCTCTAAAGGGGTTGGATAGCAAGTCCGGACGCCGGTTCGATTCCTTGTTTCGATTTCGAATTAAAGGGGCTCATAGAGGGTGATTCAACGAACTTGTACTTCGTGGAAGTGTGAGTTTTACGAGCGTTAAATCACAGAAATTAGCAGGAGCCCTTATGGATATTCAGTTATACTTAAACCCTTATATAGCGTTGTTTGGTGCAGGAATATCCGCCCTCCACTAGATGCGAACGAATTACGGCAGATGAAGAATTTACAGCCAACGCAACGTCTTATCTCGTTAAAAACATATAGATGCATCATTTAATATGTAAGTTGAATGACTATTTATATTCACTGGTTCGCATGCCAACTCGGTTAATTCGCAGTGTATTTAAAGCCATTACAAATCATATTTAACCGATAGACCACTTAAGCCTATGTTTTACTGAGATAAACAAAAAACGATAAGTAAATATTAAAAAGACAAAGACAAAGACAAAGACAAAGATAATCAGATATAAACCATTGATTTATATATACTATCTACCTTACATAATGTCTGCATAATCAAGATTATACACGTTATACTCAGTATCTTTAATTTTATGACACTCAACTGCAGAATCAAAAAAAACCGCACTACTTACAACCAACACAATAGTAAATAAATCTTATATTTCAATTGCTTATGAAAAAATAATGCAATGCAGTAGAACTATCTCCTAACGTGTCTAAAAATTCATTTTAATATTTTTAAATCAATGAATTTCTAGCTTTTTTTAGGCTTGATAAGGGCCTCTTATTCGTCAGCATTCTTTGCGTATACTTCACATGCTGATTAAGAATCAATCCAACACCCAATTCTCAATTTTAAGACCTCCAACACGCTCAAATTCTTTCGTATTGTTGGTTACCAATGTGCACCCGCTGGCGCGCGCATGAGCCGCTATCCAGAGATCGTTATTTCCAATAATAGTGCCTTTAGTTGTCAGATCAGCTCTGATATCTGCATATTCTGATGACACATTTTTCTGCAAATCAATCACTGGGATATAAGCTGAGAGTTCATCAAGTATATCCAGGGCCTTTTTCGAGTTATTGCTTCTTAGAGCACCATACTCCAACTCCCCTCGAGTAATTAACGACATCGACAAAGCACCCAAAGGTAAAGATTCAAATCGGCGAAAAACACTCATCGGCTTCTTCTTTATGATGTAAATGCAGATATTAGTATCAAGCATGTACATGCTAAAAAGACTCTCTTTTTTGAGGTAAAGAGTCTTCTCGCCCATCTGACATAAAGTCATCAGGCATTTCGGTTAGAAGCTTAAACGCCAGACCAAGGTTTTTAGGCTTGGGCTTGAGAACAATCTCATCGCCTCTTTTGAAAATCTCTACTTCTGTAGCCGAGAACCTGAACTCTTTGGGTATTCTGACGGCTTGGCTATTTCCTGATTGAAAAATTTTAGCTTCCATAAGCTGCCCCTTCAATTTTGTATATACGTATAAGTATACACTTTAATTTTAGAATATCCTATATGACTACATTTATGCTAAGTAAGAATTCAGTCAGCGGCGGCATTTGACTGATAGGGACACATTGATAGATATTAAATTCTAGTTAGTAAAATCACTCGTTTATTTTTGATTGAATGTCCGCAATTTCAGCCTTTAAACGCTCGTACTCTTCCACCTTTCGCTTTAAGAATCGCGCTGTGATTAACCCCTTATCTGAAATGCCTTTAGGAGTCAGAAGGTACAAGTAACCGGCTTTGTTATTTGAACGTTTAAAGTTCTCCGCTTTAACCAAGCCACGCTCAATGAGTGCAGATAAAACGTAGTTGGTTTTACCCACACTAACCCCCAGCTGCGAAGCAAGTTCGCGCTGTGAAATATCTGGGCGCTCTTCTATTAACTGAAGAACCCGGTAATCGTATTCAAGGGTATCGCTGTTTTGGGTCATTTAGGCACGCTACCGCCCCTGCTTGCCACAGTGCGGTTACATTAAAACGATCGTTCAATCTATGAACATAGACTAACAACATTGCTATAACATTACAAAGTGTCTTTAGTGATATCGATAACAAAAAAAGGGATAACCAAGGCTCATCAATTCTCTGACGGGATGGAAAGCAAGTTGACGATATCTACGGGGAAAAATGGGTGTCGCCGAAAAACTGCTCCTGCGTTTTCAGCATTTCCGCCTTCCTTGGTGGTCATTGGTTGTATTAATGGTTGATAAAACTCCCTCTCCACACGCGCCCTGCAACACATCTTTATACAGACCAATCACAATGCACCCAAACAGTTACATTAAAACTAAAATACACTATTAATGTAACCGTTTTAGCATATTATAAAACGAATTTGACAGAACTATCTTAAGGTCCTACATTAGGGACATAAGCAAGAATATTTGCCTTAAAGTCACCTTTTAAGGACCTTAGAATGAAAGAAATTACTGCTAAAGCATTAACAGAAGAGATCGGGGCAAGACTGAAGCAAGCTCGACTAAATCGAGACCTAACACAATCCGAAGTTGCAGCGCTTGCAGGCATAGCCCGCAAAACAGTTCTGAATGCTGAAAAAGGAAAAGTTCAGCTAGAAATCTTGATCGCGATACTAATAGCTCTGGACCTCACTGAACAGCTAAATACCTTTCTGCCTAAACAAGATATTTCTCCCCTACAGCTGGCGAAATTACAAGGCAAGAAAAGACAGAGAGCCTCAGGCATTCGCAGTAGCAAGGATAAGGAAACACCAGAATGGTAATGGAAGTCATTAAGATAAGTTACCAAGGCGATGTCGTGGGCGCAGTGAGTTTTGATACGGAAAAAGGATTCGGAGCATTTGAATACGATCCTGGCTTCGTAAAAAATGGCATCGAACTATCCCCTATCAAAATGCCATTATCGAGCCGTATCTACAGTTTCCCTGAGCTAGATTTTAATACGTTCAAGGGGCTGCCTGGGTTAATTGCGGATTCATTGCCTGACTATTTTGGTAACGCAGTTCTCAACGCATGGGTTGCAGAACAGGGCCGTTCTCCGAACGATATTACGCCATTGCAACGCCTTCAATATACGGGAAAGCGAGGAATGGGAGCGCTTGAATACGCGCCGGCTACAAAGTTAAGAAGCCTGAATGCTTCACAGCAGGTAGAGATCCAATCGCTCGTTTCAATTGCCCAGGAAATTTTAGATTTAAGAGGTAATTTTGAAGTAGAACTCACGCAAAATGGTCAAGATGACAGAGAGGGTATGATGTCTTTGCTATCGGTTGGCATGAGCGCTGGGGGGGCAAGGCCAAAAGCCGTGCTGGCATTTAATGAGGATTTTACTAAAGTTCGTTCAGGTCAAACGAACGTCCCAAAGGGTTTTAGTCATTATTTGATGAAATTTGATGGAGTTAGCGAACATAACAAGAATCAGGAAAGTTTCGGTGATCCATTGGGTTATGGTGCAATGGAGTTCGTCTATCATTTGATGGCTACGAAATGCGATATCGATATGATGCCGTGCCGCTTACTTCACGAAGGAGGCCGACAACACTTCATCACCAAGCGGTTTGATCGAATAAACAATAGGAAAATACACGTACAAACGCTTAATGGCCTTGCACACGTTGACTATAAAAAACCTGGTTCATTCTCTTACGCAGAATTATTTGGTATCGCTAGACAACTCAAGCTCTCGGCAATCGAAGCAGAGCAACTTTTCAAGCGCATGGCATTCAATATCATTGCGCGAAACCATGACGACCATTCAAAAAACTTTGCCTTCATAATGAAAAAAGGCAAGTGGTTTCTAGCCCCTGCTTATGATTTAGCCTACAGCTACAAATCAGGAAGCAAATGGGTTAATAGTCACTGGATGAGTTTGAATGGCAAAAGAGATAACTTTACTCGAAGTGACTTCTACAGCTTAGAAAAACTAATTCCAATTTTTACCAAAAGAAAGATCGACGACATTATTGATACGACAATTGAGCATGTATCAACCTGGCCTCTTCTTGCGCGGGAATGGAATGTACCCAAAACACTGATAGATGAGATACAAGGCAACTTACGCCTAGATATTTAATCGATCTAGTTCTTGAAATTAGACGACATCTAAAATTTATTTAAAATGGCGCAATTCAAAATAATTGTGACATTTTTTGGCGCGATTGGTGTCACAATTAATCCAGTAGACCGCTTTCAACTGTTCTGAGGGGCTCTTACGAGGAATCACCCAAGATCTTTAAGCAAAAATAGGTCTATGGGTAGTAATAGACGCTCGAATAAGACGCGATAGCAACCGCTTTTCGGGAATGGGTTTAAAGGAAAATCGAACGGGAGGAATAGTCTTCGATTAACTGTTTACCTACGCGGAGATTAATGGCCACATAGGGGAATACCAGATAAAACAAGGCCGAGAGAATGAATCGAAAACAGGAACAAATTGATACAGCGAAAATTTTAGTCGCCGCTAAGCGAGCATTGATCGCTGCAGATGCCGAATACTTCTCCTGGTCGACGGAGCAACAGGAGCGCTTTCGCGCCACGCTCGATCATGATGCTCGAGGCCGTGTCAGCAAAGTCTTACTCGAAAGTGTGCTTGGCATCCAATGTACGCTCGACCAGGTCGATGAAGCCTGGAATTCAATTCCGCCGGATAAACTCTATCAAATGAACTGGGCGTCTCTTCTCGCCCACGGTATCGGTGAGGACTACATCTATTTAAATGAGCCGATGGCCAAAGATTTCAGCCTGCTAGATTTCGAGACGCTCTTCGAATATGACTGTAAAAACCATCTGTATCAGGAGGAGGTAAAGAGCAAGGACTTCCCGGAGTATGAGGGAGCTGCCTATCACGGATGGAGCTACCCGACCTGGATCAGGCTGTTGATGGATGATCAGTTCCATTACGGAACTCTTATCTCATTAGCCCAGTATGTCATGTACGAAATCGAGTCTGCTGGGAATGATCATATCTCTGCACTAATCCCCCACGACTATGTTGAAGGCCCTGATAACGACAAAGAAGTCGATGGAGGCTTTTTATGGGATATACAGATTGACGCTGGCGGACTTGAAGGCCAGCTTGATGAGCTTAAAAGCCGCTGGCGGGCGTATCAGAGAACGCGCTCGGCCGAACTTGAAGAGATTTTTAACCACTATCCAGCGGCTGTTTACATTCAGGACAACAATTGGGATAAAGATCCGCAAAAGCACTTCATCTTCAGTAATGTCGAAGTTCTCAAAAGCATTCGTTGGCGGCATTTTCTATCAGACTGCGCCCCGTTTACGACTACTCCTAAAACCTTTGAGCCAGAGCTAAAACGGGAGATTGATCAAGCGATCAACTGGCTGACGGAAAACCATCAAGAGATTATGGAAAACTTCGATCCCAAAGTGGTCAAGCTACAGAAGAAGCGAAAGGTCATCTTCGCACCTGAGGCGTTGGATGATTTGAACAAGATGCTGGATGACGAGTCTTGAGGCGACTTCGCCGGCTGAGAATTCGCCAACCATTCCGAAATTTACGCAGAGTGATTCCGAAATTTACGGGGCTGGGATCCGATATTTACAGTGCTGAGATGTGAAACACTGGCTCCTTTCAGGCCGTCTCCACATAGAAAGCCGCGTCTAGCTATGCTTAAGGTTCTCGGCCTTGGCGGATGGGTTTGATTAAAGTTAGTGCACAGAATTTTAATTGCAGTCGCCACTTATTCGAGCCGACGTGCTCGTGTGGAGACACTGCTTCTCATAGGCTTCAAGATCCTGTTCTCGGTAAACAATCCGCCCATGCAACTTCAGGAAAACAGAGCCCTGGGCGCATGACTATTGATGAGGTAATCAAACTGACCGACGCAAGCCGAAATACCCTCAAACAACATTTCCGAGCACTAGTTGAACGAGGCGCCATTGAGCAGCCGGGAGTGGACGAGGGGTCTGGTATGATCTTATATAAGGGCCACTTGGGGCCTGATGAACCCAGTCTTCATGTAACAACCCTGGAACTCTACTAAACTCCTTAGTGTTATTTGTTACCAAGACATTCCCTGTGACGATTGCGTTGCATGCTATCGCTTTATTTATAGAGAATGCTTTGGCGATGCTTTTGACTTTTTGTAATTTGCCACTTTGCAAAACACTTTAGAGTTTTCTAACTGCATCTACGCAGCCCATCAAATGTTCCAAAATATGGATCTTATCAGCATCGACGGCCGACTCGAGTTTTTGAGCGAGCTCGTCTCCCATCTTCAGCAAGCCATCCAGACACTGCTGATGAAGTATTCCTGCCCGCTTCGGCGTCAATTGACAGGCAGAGCAGCCAAACTCTATTAGCTCAGTTCTAGACCACCAACGCTTGCTACCTGCTAGCGTCAGTGCTGCCATATCGTTCTCTATATAAGCGGTGGTAGAGACCACATCGTAGACGGGTGCCAATCGTACCTGATCGCCGTTTTCATAAAGCACACCAAAATTTTTAAGGTGTGCATCACCATTGCGCAGGTAGGTATTCAGCGCAATCATCTTGAACAATTGCTCTAGCGAAGCGCGTTGCCATTGTGCCGAACAGAACAGCTTTATCGATTTAGCAATTGACTCGTAACTACCCTGGTACTTCTGCGAAGCACTTTTGGCTTGTAGTACGCAGAAATCCTCAAATCCCAGCGGAGCCCCACCGTCAACCAAATCAAACCGCTTCATGATAAAAAGAGAATCATCGTCCGATAGGTAGAAATCAGGTACAGGTAAACCTGATAACTGCACTGCCCGCATACAAAAATATTCATTCAGGGCGAGTTGTGGAAAATCCCCCCCCCAGGCCTTAACGATGTACTCATCAGTGCGCAGCGTGGCCTTATTATCTACCCGCGCCAACACCTTGGGCTGGACTCCGCTTAATGGAGAGTGGAGCGCAAACCGCTTCACTAGCTCGTTGAACAAATTCTCCGAACTAGGGCTAAGCAAATCCGCTAAGGAGAGGCCAGCCACTTCAGCTTCACTACCGCCGTAACTCAAGCGCCCTACCACACTGGGAGCCAATAATCGCAACAAACCAAAATCGTCCACTTCGGCGATCTTGGCGAACTGTTTCTCGATAACGGCCCGCAGATAACCCTCTGGCAAATGCATCTCGAAAATTGGATGCAAACCGAAGTGAACATAACTCCGTTTTCTAACCGGCATCGTTAGTGAGATAAATGCATTATCTAAATCGGAGTCTTCACCTAACCCTTGGACATTGTAGTTGAAAAGCGTTTCACGCCCATCGCGTATCAGCTCACCAACTGGCTGACCGTGAACCAACAAGGACAACTCATTGCTCATCTAGCAGATCCTCAAGAGTCGGCCGTGATCGCTTCTCGACCAGTTTTATGCTCAAACCTAACAAGTCAAGAATCACCAGCAGCTTGCGTAGGCCAATTTCACCAGAGCGACCGTTTTCGAAAGCGCTCAAGGTTGGCCGCGAAATTGCGGCGTAGTCAGCAAGCTGCTGCTGGCTCCAGGCTTTCTCTTTACGTAACTGGGCGACCTGGCGGCCTAACTCACTATATTCCATCTCAAATGCACTTATTGAATATTATTTTTTACAAAATATCTATTAAAACTTATTTTGTAAAGTTTTATTTATAGAATTTCACTACTAAAAATAAAAATATCAGGAAGATCATCAAGCAAGCCTTTGTTGCCCTTTTGATAGGAATTCAATGACACCCTAAGTTGATTTGTAGTTCTCGACACTCACCCCCAACTTCGAAGCCAGTTCGCGCTGTGAAATATCTGGGTGCTCTTCAATTAACTTAGGCTAAGGTGGTTGTCTAACTAAAAGTTATTATTTAGGGGCTATAGGCAATTATCAGAGTCTCGCTCTAGCTTTTTCAATTTTTGCCATAGAACAGATTTAGGGAGATCGATACTCATAGTTTCCATACATTGTTCGAGTCGTTTCGGTGTTTCAGTTAGGTAGGTAAGTGACTTTTTCAAATCTTGCATAATGGAGGATCCATAGGCTGTTTCAGCTTTGGAGATGGCCTGACCAAGCTCTTTCTTTGATAGTCCCAACATCGATAAATCAATAATATCCCTAGAATAAACCGCGCGATCCGCCCAGCGATCTGAATTAGCAAGTAATTTTGTAGTCGCCATATCAAGCCTACTCAATATGGATACTCCACATATCCTCGAGACTACACCAGGCTTTTGAATCTCTACTCTACCCTCATTCACTATTTCAAATTTAATCAATGCACTTTCGTTAATACTCACCACCATACGTATTCCATACTGATCCATACGCATTCGATCTATAGCTAACCCTTCTTGGTGCTCTTTAAACAGGCCCAATCCCACTTGGTGTCCTTTCGCTACCTCTCGCAATGCGCGATAACCTTCCTTGCTAGAGACCACAAAATCTATATCAATAGATTCTCGGTATTCTCCATAAGCAAGGGCGATAGCCGTTCCTCCACCAAAAAAGCACTCACTCATATCAAAGAGATCTGTATTAATCGCTGCAAGTACTCTTGCAATCAACTGATGATGAGGTCTTTTAAAATGACAACCTTCATGGTTCATGCAAATGCCCTATTTAAATTTGCCATCAATAACCTTTCAGCTCGTGTCATATCATTTTCATCAAGATGACGGGCGTTTCGCTCGTACATAGCATGTGCTTCGAAAGGTTTAAGGTAGTCTCTGCCTGTAATATGCCAAGAGAGCTTTTTAAGTTCTGGATAGTCATCCAGCCGAATGATGACAGGGATAAAGTCATCTGGATTGAGCTGGCGAGACCCCTCTTTTACTTTCTCGGCTAACGTTAGCTCAAGATTCAAAGCAGCTACTACGGCGAGGTAGCTGTTCAAACTTGACGCTCCCTCACCTTTCTCAATTCGATGCAATGTAACTCTTGAAATACCTGAAGCACCTGACAATGCTTCAGCGGTTACGTTCAAGCGTTTTCGTTCTTGCTTTATTGCTATCCCAATATTTTCAGCGTCCACTTAAAACACCATATTTGTTTCATATATTTTACAATATAGTAAATTTGATAAATTTTTGAAACATTTTATCTCTGTAAATTTATTAAAACAGAATCCACATTTTGTGGTCTACACTTAAACCATCACGATACAGGGAGGTAGGTGATGGACGTAAAACAGTTCTTAGATGATTTGATGGCACAACTCGATGGTGCCTTTGCGGAAAATACCCTCAAAGCGTATCGCAGTGACTTTAAGCACTTTGCTAACTGGGCAATATCCAAGGGGTTAGATCCTCTACCACCTAAAGCTTCAGATCTAGCAGCCTACATCGCCGATATGTCCGAACGTCAGAAGAGTGCAACGATTCGACGCCGTATAGACACGTTGGGATCCATCTGCTTTTTCTCTGGTTTTGGTAGTCCTACCAAAACACCAGAAGTTAAAATTGCTCTGAAAAAGATGCATCGAAAAATCGGTAGGCAGCAGAAACAGGCGCACCCGCTGACACTCGATCTTTTAGAGCAACTTTTAAAAAAATGTGACTCCTCTCTAGCCGGTCGGCGCAATGAACTACTGCTTAGAATCGGTTATGAGACCATGCGCCGCTCCTCAGAGATCTGTTCATTCTGTTTCGAGGACTTAAAGACACTTCCAAACGGTCACTTTGCGTTAAACCTTAAACGCTCTAAAACCGATCAGTTGGGCAATGGCAAACTCATCCCTATAAGCGATCTACTAGCAACCAAGATAAATAAATGGAAGCGTAGAATCGGTGCTACTGAGGGGCGTATTCTGCGATCCATCCGCAAAGACAACAAAACCTTGGGTGATAAACTCAACCCAGCATCCATCAATATTATTCTGGTCGATCTGCAATATAGGGCTAGGCGTAGAGATCTGCCACACTTAAGCGGCCACTCGTTTCGGGTAGGAGCTGCTCTGGATATGTTGAATGCAGGCGTGCCGTTGGAGAAGATTATGCTGCGTGGCGGATGGCGAAAAGAGACAACCACATTAAGGTATCTGCAAAGTTGGGTCGATAACGTAAACCCAGCCGAACTTCAAATTGAGGAGTGTACGCCGATTTGGGAGGTTACGGCCTCTAACTAAGAGCCGACAGCTCTACGGACATCTTCTGCCAACGCCCCAACAACTCAAGCAAAACAAACGCTCGTTGTTCACCGTCATATTCTAAAAACACTGCTTGCAGGTCTTTAAATGGCCCCTCATTGATAGAAACCTTATCGTCTTTGCTGAACTGCGTTTCAGAATCGATGTGCCTTAACTGAGCTCGAATGGCATTGACGGCAGCTGTTGGCACGATAGCCGGTTCATTTCCAAAGCTAATCAGCTTAGCCACTCCGCGTGTTGATCGAATGGGGCGCCAATTACTCTCTTCTTTGGAGAGGTAAATGAATAGATAACCTGGGAAAAGCGGTGTCTCTATTTCAGTTCGCTTTCCTTGTTTGATTTGCTCAGTTTTAAGCAGCGGCAGGTAGGTTTCAAAACCTTGCTGTTCAAGCTCAAATTGAGCTTTAAACAGTTGGCCAGGCTTTGATTGAATAACGAACCAGTTGTAAATAGCCACTTACTAAGCCTCAATTAAACCGAGATGGTCGACAAAGGGTCTGAAGTCTCTATCTGCAAAGAGTAGAGGTAGACGTTGCTCTATACAGAATGAAGCAATAATGACATCGGTTGTTTTACGAATGGTAATTCCACGAGCTCGCAAATAACGAAAATTCTCAGCACATTTTACCGCTCGTGACTCACCCAACATGTCGAAAACAGTAACATCTTTAAACAGCTGCTTTGCTATCCTAAAGTCTTTATCAGACTTAAAACCCTGCAACACTTCAGCAAGAATCAAGTCACCAACAGCAACCGGTTTGACACCAAGCAGCTCATCCAAACAATTTACTTGAGGATTTTCATTGCCACAAAAATAGTCAATCCAAACGCTAGAATCTACGACTATCATTCTATCTACCTAGCATCCATAAGATCTGCGTCCCATTTCAGCTTACCTTTGTACTGTTTGATGCCCTCCTGCTTTTTGAGTCTGACCAAGGTTTTCAAACCTAACTCAACGGCCTCTTTCTTAGTTTTCAAACCTGTAGAGCTAAGGACTTCGCGCATTAAATTGTCGTCGATTTCTATGTTTGTTCTCATATTCCACCTCAACCTTATGTGTATATAATACAACATTCATACACAAAACAATCTCAATAATTCACTAATTTAATCGATGTATGACTGAAGGTTTCAATTAAAGCGTAAACAAAAAAGAACGCGCCTTGAGAAATTCCATCTTCTCGCGGCGCGTAAGATTTTTGGCATTTGCCTGAGATCCCTCTCATCACTTCAATCCTTTGAAGTGTTTGTAAAGCTCACAACACTCCATTGCAGTTCACTTTACTGGGATCACTCCCAAGTGAGCCACTCCTTTGGCTCCTTTAGCTACCTAGGTAACTAAATCAAAAATAGGGTGCGCTTTGAAAAATTCCCTCTTCTCGCCACGCATCGGATATTAGTCGAAACTTGAGATCCCTCTCCAAACCTCACTCCGTTGAGGTTTGCGTGTAATGCATCATTGCCATCCTTAGCCGATCACATCACTGGACATTAAACGACAGACTCAATCGAAGGGACTCATTCCTGTAAAACTGTAGTGCCTGCTAGGGAACACTACAGAGTCAGAGTCTATCGTTCAGGGATCCCTCCCTGCTGTGCCCATCCTGCGGCACCCTTAACCGCCCTCATAACACGGTTAAATTATGGTTGATGCGCTTTGAAAAACTCCCTCTTCTCGCGGCGCATCAGATTTTGGCAGATGCCGGAGATCCCTCTCCAAACCCAAATCCCTTTGGGTATTTGCATGCATCGGATCATCCTTGATCGATCAACATGTCGATTTCAATCAGCTCTCCGGAGCGAAGGGGGAGCTCACTAACTAATCCACTATGCTGGATGGATTGGTTAGGTGAAAAACCGATTCGAGATCTCTCTCGTTATCCCCATTCCGTCGGGGATGTATATAGGTATAGAACAAGATTTAAATTTTTGCGTAATAAAAAATGAAAAAAAGTTTAAAAAAATTCGATTTTTTAACAAAAACCCAGAGCAACATCTCTCTCAAACCCCTATGGATATTGGCTTTCAGGTAGATTTTAAAAAACTAAAAAAATTTGTCGTTTTTTTCTAAAAATGATGGCCATCGCAAATCTAAGACTAACTAGTGGAATAAAAAACGAAAAAAATTACGCACATTTTCAAATCCTCTGCTAAACCTTAATGAGGTGTCCACGGAGGGATAGTTATTGTGAATTCATTTGAATCAGCCATATACAGCATTACGACATTAGCCAAGCTTAGACATAAAGCTTGTGATACAGAGCAGTTGCGCCATCAATGGCAAACATCCAAATCCACACTGACAGAAACGGATTTCATAAGAGCGCTAAACTCACTTAACCTAAAAGCAGGGATAAGAAACTGTAAAATCAGTGACTTACACAATGAATTTATGCCCGTTGCAGCACCTATGTCCGATGGGCAATACCTCACCCTTCTTCGCGTTAATCAAAATGGACAGGATTGGTTCTGCTTAGTCATCAAGCCCGGCGAGACCACACCCAGAAAACTCAATTTGGCAGAGTTTGATCAGCTCTGGGATAACAGAATTATTTTCATTAAAGAGCGAGAAACCCTAGGTTCTGATCGCCGATTTGATCTGAAATGGTTTATCCCTTACCTGATTAAACACAAAGGGATTTTTACCGAAGTCATCATAATTTCTGTATTCCTTCAGCTATTTGCCCTAGCCACGCCCTTTTTCTTTCAAATCGTTATGGACAAAGTGCTGGTGCATAGAGGCTTCACTACGCTGGATATTCTGGCCATCGGATTTGCTGCACTGCTGATGTTTGAATTGGTGATGGGCATCGTTCGCAACTACCTGATGGTTCATACCACCAGCAGAATTGACGTGGAGCTTGGCGCTAAGCTTTTTAACCATGTCATGCGCTTACCTGCAGCCTATTTCGATTCACGCCAAGTAGGGCATACCGTGGCGAGAATCAAAGAGCTAGACACACTAAGGGAGTTCATCACTGGGGGTGCATTGACCCTGATGATTGATCTTAGCTTTCTTCTGCTCTTCATCGCTGTGCTTTGGATGTTTAGCCCTACGCTCACGTGGATCGTTCTTGGGTCACTTCCGTGCTACTTGCTGTTATCTATACTCATCACACCCACTTTGCGCCATCGCTTAAATGAGAGTTTCAAACGCAGTGCCGAAAACCAAGCGTTTCTGGTTGAATCGATCACGGGCATCGATACCGTTAAATCAATGGCGCTTGAGCCAAAGATGCAGCAACGCTGGGAAAAGCAGATTGCCCAAGCGACCAGCATCGGCTTCAAAGCTAAAAACCTCGGTAATATCGCGACTCAAATTGCTCAGTTTATTAGCAAGTTCACCACGGTGTTAATTATCTGGTTTGGTGCCCTTCTGGTCATGGACAATCAGTTAACCATCGGTGAATTGATCGCATTTAATATGATCGCGGGTCGAGTCAGTGCACCCATTTTGAAACTGGTTCAACTCTGGCAAGACGTCCAACAAGCGGGTATATCCTTGAAACGTCTCGGCGATATACTCAATACGCCCTCTGAGTCTGACGCTCAGACAAGCCAAGCGTCTCTCCCTAGCTTGCAAGGCTCCATTGCCTTTCAACACGTCAGTTTTCGCTACAGTCTGAATAGCCCCACGGTTCTGAATAGGATCAACCTTGAGATCAACGCCGGAGAATCGATCGGTATTGTCGGCGCTTCAGGCTCTGGCAAAAGCACACTGACCAAGCTGATTCAACGGACTTACCTACCCAACTTAGGAAAGGTGCTCATTGATGGTGTTGATTTAGCACAGGTCAACACTGATTGGCTTAGATCCAATATCAGCGTCGTTCCACAAGAGAGCTTTTTATTCAATAAAAGTGTGCGCGACAACATTGCGATACGCACACCCGGTGAATCGCTAGAAACCATTGTCAAAGCCGCCAAACTGGCCGGTGCGCACGAGTTTATCACTGAGCTTCCAGCTGCTTATGACACCTTGGCGGGTGAGCGTGGCAGCAACCTCTCAGGGGGGCAGCGCCAGCGAATCGCGATAGCGAGAGCCCTGATCAGCAATCCAAAAATTCTGATTTTTGACGAAGCAACGAGCGCGCTCGATTACATTTCAGAAGAGAAAATCCGTCAGCAGATGCACTTGATCTGCAAAGGGCGCACCGTCATCACCGTCGCTCACCGCCTCAACACAGTAAGACACTGCGATCGAATTCTTGTACTTGATCAAGGCGAGTTAGCTGAGTCTGGCACCCATCAAGAGCTGATGACATTAAACGGCCGCTACGCCGAAATGATTCGTCTTCAATCGGCCGATCAACCATCAGAATTTAAGGAGGCCATCGCATGAGGCTGACATCAAAAGAGCTGCACGATTTTTTACCTGGTGCGCTACTGATTCAAGAGCGACCACCCAAGAAATGGCCGAGGGTAACTGCCTACTTAATCGCCCTGCTGATGATGTCAGGGCTCACCTGGGCGTCTATTGGTGAGGTCGACATTGTGGCAAGGGCATCTGGAAAAGTCATTCCAACTGGACAAACAAAACGAGTTCAATCGTCTATCACAGGGAAAATCGATGCCATCCACATCACCAATGGTGATGAGGTTCAAGCCGGTGAAACCCTCATTGAACTGGATGCCACGGAACCCTTTAATCAACTCCAACAGAGGCTGGAGCAATATGAGTTTAAGCAACACGAGATAGAACGCACCCGGCACTTTGCTGAGTATTTAGAGAAAGGCAACGTCAAGTATCTGTCATCCTCTAACCCTCAACAGGCGCTTTTCTCAGAACAGATAGAGAGTTATACCCGAAAAATTGAACAGTTAAACGCGCAACTGCGCAGCTCAGAATTGAGTCATTCACAGGCTAAAACGCAACTCGATTCAATGTCACAGCTCTACTCAATTGTAGAGGCAGAGACAGAAGCGATTGAGTCATTGGTTAAAAACGGCGCTGCATCAAACAGCGCCCTTCTTACCCAACGCCAACGGCTTATTGAAGTGGAAGCTAGCGTAAGGGCGTTACAACTGGACGTAGCTTCAACCTTGAGCCAGGCCGTTTCAATTCAAAAGCAGATCCAAGCATTTAAAGCAGAGAGCAAAGCGCAGACGTTGAACGAGCTGCTTCGACTGCAAGAGGCAGCCAGAGTTCTTAACGGCGATATCACCCAATTAGAGTGGTTTATTGAGCAGCATAACATTCGCGCACCGATTGACGGGATAGTCAGTGATCTCAACGCATTTACAGTTGGCGCTATCGCTACCAGCGCTGAGACCCTAATGAATCTTGTGCCACTGAATCAATCATTAAGAGTCGAAGCCTGGTTGCAAAACAGCGATGTAGGTTTTGTACAAACAGGCCAACGCGCCGAAATTAAAGTGGATGCATTCTCGTTCACAAAATACGGCGTAATCGATGCTGAGATCGTTCACCTTGGCGCCGATGCACAACAAAATGAACAAGGCGTTTTACTCTTTCCTGCAGAACTTAAACTCTTCTCAGAAACCTTAGAAATCGACGGCAATTCCCACCCCCTGCAACCCGGGATGAGCGTCAGCGCGGAATTAAAAACAGGCAAAAGGAGGATCATCGAGTATCTACTTTCACCGTTACTAAGAATGAAAACTGACTCAATTGAGGAGCGTTAAATGGAAAATGAAGAAGAACATGATGTGTTTAAGGAAGAACCGGTCACTCTTAAACAAATACTATTTGGAAAACTAATCTTCTTTGGGACTCTAACTATTTTCATGTTGTTTATCCCAAAAAATGAATATTTCCAATACTTCGGTTACACAGTAATCATAGCAATCATTACAGCTCTAGTTTCACGAATGAAACTGGTTTCTATGAGTACTACACATTATCTATTACTGGGTCTAACAGGATACGGAATTGCCCTATGGATCCTCGCAATCACTCAAGCATTTAATAAATAAAAGGATATAAAGATGACGACTATCGCCAAGGAAGGTTTTGTTGACGCACTTTCACTAACCGTAAGCACCCATACCTATGAACGAAACGTGGGTATATTCAGTTCTAAAGAATCTACAACACTAGAAAAATTATCAGCTTTTGCTGCTATTACTGCAGCTGCAATTGACGCTACTACAGACAGCAAATCTCCATTGGGCATGACTTTAGGGCGTATGTTTGGAACCGTTGCTTTTACCACAGCCCTTGCTGAGGTCCTTGAGGATTTTGATCAAGGTGAATTCGAACTTGGAAATGCAATCGCACTAGTTGGCACAGCCGCCTCACTGGTACCCGGTCCTCATACTGCCGCTCTAGTGCCATTGATGGCGCTCTATCCGCTTGCCGATGACTTTGGCGAGTATCTCGCTGAAAAGGGAACATTAGATCCGATCTTCGACCTGCTTTTGCATCAGCCTGATGTGGAACTCACCTGGAACGATTGGGAGTTTGCAGCGAACGATCAATATGTTGAGGCACCCAGTTTCGCCAATGCAGAGTCGATCACCTCACCACTCGTTTTAGATCTGGACGGAGACGGAGTCGAAACTATTGGTATTGATCAAGGTGTCTATTTCGACCACGCTGGCGATGGTTTTGCTGAAAAAACTGGATGGGTATCACCTGATGATGGCGTGTTGGCCATCGACCTGAATAATAATGGCAAAATCGATGACGGAACGGAGCTGTTTGGTAATAACACCCAGCTATCTAACGGAGACAAGGCCGCCAATGGGTTTGAGGCTCTAAAAGAGTACGACTCTAATTCCGATGGGGTGATCGATGAGTTTGATCGAGATTTCCAAGCGCTTAAAGTCTGGCAAGACCTCAATTTAGATGGACAAACTCAAGAGTTTGAACTGAAAACTCTAGAAGAGCTCGGAATCACATCGATCAACCTGGACTACTCTGAAGATTCACAGCAACAACAAGGCAACCACTTCATTCAAACGAGCTCGTTTGCAAATACAAATAGCCCTTCCAATGAGCTGGTCGATGTCTGGTTTCAAACTGATGAAACGCAATCCATCTATCAGGATTCCACTCAAACAGCTGATGACCTAATCAACTACCCTGATATTAAGGGCTGGGGTTATGTGGCCAACCTACAACAGGTAATGGCACACAATACAGAGCTCAAATCGATGGTTGACCAGTTCATTCAAGAGTCCGACCCTGCTGCACGATCTGCGTTGGTTAATGAGATCATCTACCAGTGGACGGGGGTAGCCGACGTCGACCCCTACAGTCGCGACCCAAGCCGCATTTATGGGCACGTCATGGATGCTCGACAGCTTGAGGCGTTAGAAGAGTTAACGGCTAAAGACTATGTTGGCACCTGGTGCTGGGGTGAACATGACCCAAACCCACATGGCCGCGCGGCACCGGTTCTGATCGCACAATTCAAAGCATTTAGCGACTATGTCGAAGGGCAGCTCAACGCCCAAACCCACTATGCTGAGGCTTTTGATTTGATTGGGGTTAAATTTGATTCAAGCACTGGTCAATTTGCTCCAGATACGGAGAATTTCGAAGCCCATCTGCAAAGCCTTATCGATCAAAACGATCTGTCACAAGCCAACTTACTCTTCAAAACAGTGCAGCAGCTATCGAGCCTGTCACCGGCTTATGACGTTGTAATAGATGATCTGAAAGAGCACCCCACTCTTGCCCCATGGCTTATTGATTCACAGATTACAGGTACAGATGCTTCTGAGACCCTGACGGGCTCAAATGCTGATGATCTCATTACGGGTGGTTTAGGCGATGACCGACTTTTTGGCGGCGTGGGTAATGATATTTACCACTACAGCATTGGAGACGGCTCTGATCAAATCTATGACAGCCAAGGGGACGATGTGCTTCTGTTTGGCGAGGGTATTTCGGCCGATAACCTTCTATTTGAGCGAGGCATCAGTCACATCGATATTCATCTGCTGAATGAAGATGGCGCAAAAAGTGGTGCGGCCATTCGGTTAGAAAACGTATTCGACTTTGATGGCAGTCTTCAGGAGGGCGCCATTGAAACCCTACGTTTTTATGATGGCAAAGCTCTTAATCTATCAGAAGTGATCACTCACTTTTCGACGAAAGGCGGCAACAGCGACGATTATTTATTCGGTTCCGATCTGGCGGATACACTTCAAGGCAATCAAGGTAATGACACAGTTTACGGTGGTTCCGGGGATGATCTTTACCTATTTACTCAAGGGGATGGGCAAGACACCTACATTGAACATTCCGGCAGAGACACAATTCGCATCGTTGGAATAGAGCAATCTGATCAGCTAACTCTTCGACGCATTGGAACTTCTGGAGAGGATCTACTGATCCAATTCTCAGACCAAAACGGTCAATTGACGGGAGATCAGATCACCATCAAACAGGTCTATGACAAAGGTATTATCACACCCAATCTGATTGAAACAATTGAACTAGTGAATGCGGAGGGGGTTTCAACACAACTATCTACTTTTGAGCTTAACAGCCTCTACCAATCACTCGACTCCAATAGGCTCTATGGACTTGAGGGGGATGATAGGTTGCAGGGAGCCGATGCCAATGAATACCTAGAGGGCGCCGGTGGTGACGACCATTTAATAGGTAACCGTGGAGATGATCACTTATCTGGAGGTGAAGGAGGTGACCTGTTAGTAGGTGGTGAAGGGGCTGACGTTTTGCAAGGAGGTAAAGGCAAAGACACCTACCTCTTTAGCCGAGGTCACGGTCAAGATGTGATCAACAACCGCGACCGTGACTCCATCGATAGGGTGTTGTTTGATTCCACTATTAGCAAAAAGCAAGTTGATATCAGCCGGATCAACGATGATCTCTTAATCGAAACAGGGCAGCCGGGGGATCTAATTACCGTCAAATCCTTCTTTAATGGCGATCTTATATCACTCGACACCATCAAATTGATTGAGTTCAGTAACGGTGAACAGATGAATCTATCGGACATTGCCCAGCAGACGCTTGCGACCAGCAACGGCGATGATCATATCCAAGGCTTAGCCTCTGCTGATGTCATCAGTGGTCATGGTGGTGACGATACTATATCCGGAGGTGGCGGTGATGATCTTATCCACGGAGATCAGAACAACGATCTCATCTATGGCGATTCCGGCGATGACGAACTCTTTGGTGATCAGGGAGAAGATCGTCTGCATGGCGGTAGCGGTTCGGACCACCTGTTTGGCGGCAACGAGTCGGATCAACTTTATGGTGGATCCGGAAACGATAAGCTATCAGGCGACAACGGCAGGGATCATCTCTTTGGGGGCAGTGGCCAAGACAGGCTTATGGGCGGCAATGGCGATGACCAGTTAACCGGCGGTAAAGGGGATGACCTGCTGGAGGGCGGAAAAGGCGATGATACTTACATTATTCGAGCGAATGATGGATCTGACCAAATAGTGGATAGCAGTGGGAGTGATACGATTGTATTGGAAGGCATCAATTGGGAGCGTCTTCAGTTGGAGATGCTTAATGATTCGCTACTGATAAAAGACCGTGATTCCAGCACCGAGGTGACTATTCAATCGGCTAATAAAGATGGCATTGAGAGGATAGAAACTGAAGATGGCTGGGCTGACATGGCTGATATCTACGCCATCATTCATGCAATTGCCCAGTTTGATGCACTCGATGAAGAGGAGGTGACTCTGGAGGATAGAAACACTCTCAACAACGTCTTAGCAACTGCCTGGCATAGTGAGTGATATTGATACTCGATAAGGGGGTCAGACCGAAAGGTCAGCCCCCTTAAGTTACCCCTGAGATGAATTCCATTTAGATAAAGTGATACAATTGTATCACTTAAAACTCAGGGGTTATCTATGAAAACAGAGTTAGTAACCAACCTTAAAAGGCACGCGACTAAAATTCTTAGTGAGTTGCACGTCAACAAGGAGCCTATCTTGATTACAGAACATGGACAGCCTTCGGCCTACCTAGTAGACGTAGAAGATTACGAGTACATGCAAAACCGATTGGCTTTGCTTGAAGCGATTGCGCTTGGTGAAAAAGACGTTGCTGAAGGCAAAGTTCATACTCAAGCTGAAGTAGAAGCCAAGTTGGACAAATGGCTAAGCTAATCTGGACAGAAAAAGCGATCGATGACCTTTCAGAATTAGCAGAGTATGTTGCTATTAGTGACAGAGCCGCAGCAAAGCAGTTAGTGCAGAGAATACTGTCTAGCGTCAGGCGACTGGAACAACATCCTGAATCAGGTCGCCGCTTACCTGAGCTTCCATTACAAAACTACAGGGAAGTGATCACTCCACCCTCACGCATCGTCTACAGAATCGAGAAAGAAAATGTCTTCGTAATTAGGGTGATACGACAAGAACGCGATTTAAGGCGGTTAATGCTAGGGCTTAACACTCATAACCGATAAGTCATTCAAATAAAATCGCGGCCTTAATAAGACCGCTCCAACTTATCGAGTAGCTTCTGCGCGTGCAGCAGCGGCGCCAGCTGCATCCCCTGCCTGTTCGCGAATCAATGCCAGTTCACGCCAGAGTTTGCGCTGATAATCGGGAAGTCCCGTTGCAACGGCAACACCTCTTAGCGCAACCTGCTCTGCCTGAATCAGATTCAACTGGCGGCGTTTAATAGACGCTAAATGCAAATAGACCTGAGGATCGCGCGGTGAGATACGCAGTGCGCGCTCAACTTGGGATTCAGCAGCTGCCAGATCCCCTCTGTCTGCGGCTTGTTTTGCTTCAGCGAGCAACGATACTGTTGCTGAGTTGGAGCTTTCATCAATCGCGAGCGGCTCAGAGGGAGCAATTTGAGCGGGTTGTTGTGAAGGTTGAGTTGGTGCGAAGTTCGGCACATCGTAGATAGGTGCAACATTCACATCACCACGTGGTTCCACCGGAACAACCGCACCCGGGGCAACCTTTGCATTGCGAGGCGACACATCGCGCTCCTCTACCGGAGTGAGGTAAGGGCTTGGACCCGCACAACCGACCAGCAAGGTCAGCACAGCTGTAATGGATAAAGATTGGTACAGATTCATGAACCGGCTCGATGTTCTCAAGTTTAAGACGCACTAAGAATAATCAGTTGATTGCAGAAAATCTAATTAAACCAACCTTTGAACCAGTCTAATGGCGATTTAATCGCCTCCCCAGGTTTGCGTTTGCCACCACAGCTGACTCGCTGTACAGGCTCTGTGCCCTGAATGTAGGGAACTGAACGAGCCCCATCACACTGCTGATCGGTTTGAACATTTTGCGCCGCATCGACCCAAACATACTCAACCTCTCTAGGTTTCAAAGCTAAATAGGGTTCGGGCTGCTCTCTCTTCATCAGATCCGTCCACACCTTTAATGCGCCACCTGACCCAGTAAAGGGTAAGGTCGCATTGTCATCCCTACCCACCCAAACAACGGCTAAACGGCTGCCGGTAAATCCAGCAAACCAACTATCTCTCTGCTGATCGGATGTCCCTGTTTTACCCGCCACATTTAAGTTGCTGGGCAGCGTTCTGTAGAGGGATCTAGCCGTACCCTCACGAGCCACCGATTGCATAGCATAGTGAATCAGGTGAACCTGTTTAGGATCCACGACTTGATTGAGCTTAAAGGGGTAGCGAGAGAGCTCTTGCCCATAAGCGTCGGTGACTCGACGAATGGCGCGAAGCGGCATTCTAAACCCATTCGCGGCCAGCGTTTGATAGACCTGTGCCACTTCAATAGGGGCCAAGTTAAGCGCTCCCAATAGCAGTGATGGGTAGGGTTTGATCTCTGAATCAACACCTAGACGCTTCAGCATATCGATGACCGAATCGACTCCTATATCCAAGCCTAGGCGTGCAGAAGAGAGATTGTAAGAGCGTGAAATCGCTTCGTATAGAGGCACCATACCCTTCTCTTTGCCGTCAAAGTTCTCAGGTGACCAGACAGACCCATCCGGCTGCTGCATCTGAAAGGCGCTGTCTTCGATAAGAGTCGTGAGTGTGTACCCCTTCTCTAACGCGGCCAAGAAGGTCGCCGGTTTAACTAGGGAGCCAATCGGACGGCGAGCATCTAAGGCCCGGTTAAACCCAGCAAATCGGGCATTACGTCCACCAATGACCGCCAACAGCTCACCGGTTTGCGGATCGGTGACTACCGTTGCGCCCTGCAGAGGCTGTGCTTTTTTGCCATACTGTTTTTCTAACAACGCGATACGTTCACTTAACGCAGAAGCCGCATTCTGCTGCACTAAAGGATCCAGTGCTGTAAAAATACGAATCCCCTCAGAATTCAAATCCTCTTCGCGATACTCCTGTCGAAGCTGACGTTTAACCACATCGAGGTAGGCTGGGTAAGCCCCTTTTAAACGGGTGCCTCGTTTAATGACATCAAGCGGTTGTTGTATCGCACGTTGATACTGATTGGAGCTGATCATCGCTTGATCCAACAGCAGTTTCAGTACCAGATCACGGCGTTTTAGAGCTCTCTCTGGGTGACGCCGAGGATCATAATAAGAAGGCCCTTTAACCAACCCAGCTAGCAATGCAATGTGATGCAGCTCGAGTTCAGCGGCGGGACGGCCGAAGTAGAAGAGGCTACCTTGACCAAAACCGTGGATCGCACGCGCGCCATCCTGTCCCAGATAAACCTCATTAAGATAGGCCTCAAGAATCTCATCTTTCTCGTAGTGAAGATCCAACAGAACCGCCATCGGCAGTTCAAGCAATTTACGCGAGAGGGTTCTCTCAGAGGTCAGGTAGAAGTTCTTGATCAACTGCTGAGTGAGGGTACTCCCCCCCTGAACAAATCGACCCGCACGAAGATTGACCCACATCGCACGGGCAATGCCTTTCAAAGAGATGCCGAAATGATCGTAAAAGGCCCGATCTTCAACGGCAACTAGGGCCTGGGGCAGTAGACTGGGCACATCTTGAATACGCACCAGTTCACGATCTTCATTATCACCGGGGTAGATCCCCCCTATCAGCACTGGCTCTAAACGCGCCAGCGTCATGGAGCGATTATTAGCATCCATCAGGCGGGCTATCTGGCCTTGCTGAAAGCTAAGGGTGACGCGTTTTGATCGTTCAGCGCCCTCAGGAAAATCAAAGCCACGAGTGTAGATGTCGGCTCGATTGGCACTGACTCGCGCTGTGCCAGGGCGATTGACCTGATTACCAATACTGTAACCCAGCGCTTTTAGTTCAAGCTGCAAAGCAGCAGAGTCCAAGCGTTGGCCTGGGTAGAGTTCTAATGGGCGTGCATAGACCTTAGCCGGCAACGACCAGCGTTTGCCTTCAAACTTTTCACGCACCTGCGCATCGAGGTAGACCAGACCCACCGCAGCAACAACCGTGGCGACTAAACCCAATTTAAAAAGAAACCAAAACAGCGATTTAGCCCAACTGCGGCTCGATTTTGCTTTGGTTTGCTTAGATTGATGTCTCTTTTTTGTCATCTTCTCAGTATAATCTTCGACCCGCTGGTGCGTATTTCGTTAGGCCAGCTTATGTTTAGTAAGGGCAGTTTAGTCGAACTATGGAATCCACGCTGGTAAACAATCTACTCAATCCAGCTTGCTACCCGCATGAGGTGAGCGAGTTTGAAGTGATTGAGACGCACATCGCGTGGCTTATCAGAACCGGCGAGTTCGTCTACAAAATCAAAAAGCCGGTCAACTTTGGATTTTTAGATTTTACTACACTTGAGAAGCGAAAGTACTTTTGTGAGGAGGAACTTCGCCTCAATCAACGTCTTTCTGAAAATACCTATATTGAAGTTGTGGCTATCGGCGGTACTGAGAGCGATCCAGTGATTGGAGCGACAGGTGGGCCGATCGAATACGCCGTCAAAATGCGTGAGTTTGCTTCAGGGCTTCTGCTGTCCGAGCTACTAAACGTCTACAAATTCGACCCCAACTGGATCGATAAACTGGCTGATAAAATTGCTGACTTCCATCAGCGCGCACCCATTGTTGCCCCCGGAAGTCCATGGGGCGAACCCGACAGTATTGCCGCCATTTCCGAAGATAACTACAGGGACATCGATCGTTCGCTTATTCCCGAAGAGGATGCCAAAGAGCTCGACCGTCTTTGGCAGCACATTAAAGATCGTTACCAACTGCTTGAACCCTTAATGCGTCGTCGCAAGCTCGATGGCTCGATTCGTGAGTGTCACGGTGATCTTCACCTGGGCAACATCACCTTAGATGGTGATTCACTCCTCGTGTTTGACTGCATTGAGTTCAACCTAGAGTTCCGTTGGATCGATAAGATGTCGGACCTTGGCTTCCTGTTGATGGACCTAGAGGCTAGCGGCCACCCTCGTTGGGCGAACCGTTGTCTTAACCGCTATA
The DNA here is from genome assembly GCF_013282965.1 of Marinobacterium sp. xm-a-152. Classification (NCBI taxonomy): domain Bacteria; kingdom Pseudomonadati; phylum Pseudomonadota; class Gammaproteobacteria; order Oceanospirillales; family Oceanospirillaceae; genus Marinobacterium; species Marinobacterium sp. xm-a-152. Next base: position 186,586 of record NZ_WBYI01000004.1, read on the forward strand.
TGGAGATCACCGGCGATTACGAAGGGTTAATTCTACTGCCCTACTACAAAGCGCACCGCGCGATGGTACGAGCGAAAGTCGCCATGTTAGGCGAGAAACCCAATCTTGCTGAGTTCCAACACTACCTTAAACTGACCGCCGAATACGCGGCTGCGCCACTACCGATGTTGGTGATGATGCAGGGGATTAGCGGCTCCGGTAAATCACATATCTCTAGCAAATTAGCCGAGCTGATCTCCGGTGTTCGTGTACGATCAAGTGCTGAGCGTAAAAAGATCTATCGCAAAGCGTCTCGCGAAGGTGAAAGCCTTGAGATGTACGGTGCAGACATGAATATGCGCACTTTCCTAGAGATGAAGCGCGTCTCTGGCATTCTGTTAGAAGCGGGCCAGACTCTGATTCTGGATGCCGCATACATTCGCCAACGTTCACGTCGACAGTTTCTGCAACTGGCCGAAGAGCTGGGCTGCCCAGCACGAATCATCGCTTGCGAACCCCCAGAGAAAGTCATCGAGGCGCGCCTGGCTAAACGATCTGAAGAGCGTGAAGACCCAACGGATGCCACCATTGAAGTGATGCAAGCGCAGAAACGCGTCGCTGAGCCATTAAGTGAAGAGGAAGAGAAGATCGCCCTTCACATCGATACCAGCGAAGAGAATGCGCACCTTAAGATCATTCAATACTTGATTGATCAGAAGCTACTGCCAAAGACGGTAAACTGCGGGTAACCCTCCTCAGTGGGATCTGCGATCTCGACATCCACCTCAAACAGCTGAGTTAAGTGAGCAGTTGTCAAAATGGAATGATCACCCTCCGCAACTGAACCTTGCGTGCCAAGTAGGTAAAAACAGTCCCCCATTCGTGAAGCTAAACTCGCCTCTTGCAGGGTCACTACAACCGCATAGCCCTCCTCTTTAAACGATCTAAGTAGCTCCCCTGCCCGACGTTTAAACTCGGCATCCATTGCAGTGCAAGGCTCTTCAATTAACATTAGGCTGGGCTCATTGGGGCGACTCACCAAATCACAGGCCAGCTGCACACGCTGTCTCTCGCCTCTCGAGAGCGTTTTAAAGGGGCGCTGCAATATTGATTCGAGTAACAACTGAGTTTTTACCCTTTCACTGCGCGATTCGAATAAGGCTTCACCAGCACCCGAAGAGTGACCGGCCTGCAGAAGCAGAGACGAAACATTCATATCAGGATCAAGATTAAACTTTGAGAGAGCCTGACTTAACTCAGGAAAATGGCTAAACAGATCCACGTCGTAGGCCTGCAAGATGACACTGACTCTGTGACGTTCAAAGGGATGATCAGGCATACCGTTTCTCTCTATAAAGCATTAAAATTTGAAAAAATTTTAGGTGAAACCCATGATTCTGTGCAGTGTATCGGATTTAGTCGACGGTGAAAGCCGTGGTTTTGAACGGGAGGGCCTATCCCTTTTTGTTGTAAAACAGGGCGACCAACTCTCAATTTTCAAAAACAGCTGCCCCCATCGCGGAATTCGCCTAGAGTGGCAACCAGACACTTTCTTGGATGTCGAAAAGCAGTTCATCCAATGCGCCACGCATGGCGCACTTTTCACGATAAACGAGGGTGAATGCATTGCGGGCCCCTGCCCAGGTGAACGGTTAGAGGCGATCCCCTTTGAAATCATCGACGGGAATATTAGGTTAACGATTTAACCTCTAGTGTCGCTGACAAACTGTTCAATTCGGTTAAGCGCCTCATCGATATTGGCCAAAGAGGTGGTGTAAGCGAAGCGAACAAATTTGTGCGCCTGATACTCACCAAAATCGGCACCAGGCGTCGCGACCACGCCCGCCCTCTCTAGTAACTCCCAGCACCAACTAAAGCTGTCATCACACAAGTCTGAAGCATCGGCATAGATATAAAAAGCACCCGCTGGCGTTCTAGGGACTTTAAAACCAATTCGCTTGAGCCCTTCTAACAGGCGATCACGTCGCTGCTGCAACTCCTCTCTTCGCAACTCGAACAGTTCAATCGCATCAGGTTCGAATGCTCTGAGCGCAGCATACTGAGACAAGGTCGTGGGAGAAATGTAGAGATTTTGTGCCATCTTCTCCATTTCAGCCACCGCTGATGCATCCGCTACCAACCAACCCAAGCGCCAGCCCGTCATGCCGAAATATTTTGAAAACGAGTTGATCACGATGCAGTTTGTATAGATGCTAAAGGCACTGGGAGTCTCTGCACCGTAGGTTAGGCCGTGGTAGATCTCATCAACAACCAAGGTGCCACCTAAACGAGAGACCGTTGCTGCAATATTGGCAAGCTCTTGTGGATCGATGACCGCTCCGGTTGGGTTAGCTGGCGAGGCAATAAGAACGCCTGCAGTCTGTTCATCCCAATGCTGCTCAACCAATTCAGCGGTTAATTGGTAGTTCTGTTCATGATCCACGGGAATAGAGACCGCTTGGGCCTCCACTATGCGCAAAAATTGACGATTACAGGGGTAGCCTGGATCGGCCATCAATATCTTTTGATCACGATTGGCTAACAGGGCAAAGGTCAATTGCAGTGCAGCTGAAGCACCTGCTGTGACTAACACATTGTCTGCGGCGATCTTCTGCCCGTAACGCTGTTGGTGAAAGGCTGCAATTTTTTCACGAAGACCCGAAATACCTGCTGCCGGTGTGTAGGTCATAGGGGTAGTGTCCAGCAGACGTTTTGCCTCCTCGATCACCTGGGGTGCCGCACCAAAATCGGGTTCGCCCGCCCCTAAATGGATGATAGAGCGCCCCTGATCGGCTAACGCATGAGCGTGTTTAAGCAGATCCATCACTTTAAAGGATTCAATTAACTGCGAACGCTGACTCCAACTCTTAGACATATCACCTCCCGATCGAATCGACACAGTATACTTGTTACACCAACAGAGACTAGCCATCTTTATACTGTTCTGGTAACTTCGCTGACTTACTAAAAAACGGACTCTCTCGATCCAACGTATTACCCAATAATCGAGAGCAATAATACAATCACAGGGTACGAGGCAGACACTATGCCAAGCAGTAATACTGAATCTTTTACTCACATTGCGCCATACGACATCAAAGACTCAGAAGAGTACATGAACGATGCGCAGAAGGATCACTTCCGACTTATTCTTAAAGAGTGGAAGCGCGAACTGATGGAAGAGGTCGATATGACCATCAACCACCTTAAGGAAGAGGCTAGCAACTTTGCTGACCCTGCCGATCGTGCCAGCCAGGAAGAGGAGTTCAGCCTTGAACTTCGCACACGAGATCGTGAGCGCAAGCTGATTCGCAAGATCGATAAAGCACTCGAGTCAATCGATGAAGACGATTTCGGCTATTGTGAAGCCTGCGGTGTAGAGATCGGTATTCGCCGACTCGAAGCTCGACCAACGGCAACTCTCTGTATCGACTGCAAGACGCTTGCAGAGATAAAAGAAAAGCAGACAGGCAAATAATAGAAGCGCGGTTTGTACCGCGCTTTTTTATGTCCTTTATATTCATACAATGAACTACATTGGTCGATTCGCCCCCTCTCCAACAGGCCCTCTTCACGAAGGCTCACTGCTAACCGCGCTGGCCAGTTACCTAGAAGCTAAAAAGCATCATGGACTTTGGCTAGTCCGAATAGAGGATCTTGATCAACCACGCTGTCAGCAGGCGCATGAAAAGGCGATTCTTGAAGCGCTAGAAGCCTACGGTCTCCATTGGGATAAAACGGTCATGCGTCAAACTGACCGAATCGATCGCTACACTGATCTCTTTCAGTCGCTCATCGCTCAAGGGCAGGCATATCGCTGTGGTTGTAGCCGAACGGACTTAAAGAGTCGGCACGCCTTACCGCATTACGATCGGTACTGTTTGCTGCACCCTGCCAATAAAGAGCCAACCGCAGTCCGATTTAAAGTGGAGCAATGTTCAGGGTTTGATGACCTCCTTCAAGGCTCTCAGCCGACTCCTTCAGAAGGGGTTGGTGATTTCATTCTCTACCGTCGTGATGGCATTGTTGCTTATCAGCTTGCAGTCGTACTGGATGACTATGAACAGGGAGTGACTGACATTGTTAGAGGGTCAGATCTGCTTGATGAAACGCATAAACAGCGAGCACTGCAGCTCACACAGGACTACCCTCTGCTGAAATATGCTCATTTGCCGTTGGTGTTAGCCGCTGATGGACAAAAACTATCGAAACAGACCTTTGCGTGCGCCTTGCCAACAGAACCATTGGAAATCATTAAACAACTTAAAAAGGCGATGGTTAGGCTTGGGCAGATTGATGAAAAGTGCGATATACCGAGCGATGTAGAGACTTTTATTCAGTTCGCACTAGACGTTTGGGATATACAAAAAGTTCCAAAAGTTATTAAAAACAGCTAGTTATTTAGACTTTGGTATGAAGTGTTAAATTTTTTTCACTTTAGGGTTGAATAGAGCTAATGGATTACCTATAGTCGCTCCACAACAACAAGAAAGGACGGCGCAATACTTAGCTCAAATAAAAATAACAAGAGCAAAAGGTGCCGACGAAATACCTGCTCCGAATAAAAATAAAAATGGAGCATTACTCGATCGTGAGGACTGTCACCGCAAGGGACAATAAAAATAACACCAAATTATTGGTGGCAGCCTCACGCTCGAACCCCCAAACGCAAATCCTACCCCTCTAAAATTCATTTTATATAAGACATTTTCAGACCGGTTATTAATTCTTACTAACTACTGGTAGACTAGCGCCTTTGTATTTTGACTCGAACTGTTTTTAAATGACTTCTCAAATTGTTCTGTTCCTTTTGGGCATTGCCGCGATTGCTGGCCTCTATTTTGCGCTTCGTACTAAAGCGGCACCGATCACTGAAGCCAATATTGAAAACACCCAAGCGGATGATCTAGTCACAGCCATTTTGCCGGAAGGTGAACGTCGCGTTGTTCCCGAGTCGATCCATAACATTCCTCGCCACGCTCTGGATGACAATGCCATGCGTGTCGTCTACCGTTTGCTTGATAACGGCTACGATGGCTATCTAGTCGGTGGCTGTGTACGCGATCTTCTGGTCGGCAAAAACCCTAAAGATTTTGACGTTGCTACCTCCGCAACCCCTGAGCAAGCAGAACCCCTATTTAACCGTGCTCGACTTATTGGTCGCCGCTTCAAGATCGTCCACGTCCGTTTTGGTCGAGAGATCATCGAAGTCACCACTTTCCGTGCCGGACACGACAGCGTTTCAACCTCTAAGGATCAATCACGACAGGCCGCCTCTGGCATGCTGCTGCGTGATAATGTCTACGGCACGATCGAAGAGGATGCAAAGCGCCGCGACTTCTCGATTAACGCGCTCTACTACAACGTTGAAGACAACTCCGTTTATGACTTTGCCAACGGCTACCCAGATCTTCTTGAAAAACGCATTCGCATCATCGGCGATGCAGAAGAGCGCTACCGAGAAGACCCTGTTCGTATGCTGCGCGCCGCTCGCTTTGCTGCAAAACTGAGCTTTGATATCGACCCCGACACCGCCCAACCGATTCATAAACTGGGTGGCTTGATCAGCAAAGTCGCTCCTGCTCGCATGTTTGATGAAGTACTTAAGCTATTACAAACCGGCTACGGCGAAGCCTGCCTTCGCCAACTGCTCCGTTTTGATCTATTTAAGTACCTTCTACCGGCCACTGATCGCATGTTAGGTAGCGATGAGTACCCAGTCGAGCAGCTCGTTAACAATGCGTTACGCAATACTGATCGCCGTCTTGCTCAGGATAAGAGCGTCAACCCCGCTTTTCTATTTGCAGCGATGCTTTGGTACCCGCTGGTGGATCGCATGCGTGATCTTGAAGGACATAAAGACCTACCGCCTCTACAGCGACTTCACGAGGCCGCTAATCAGATCCTAGGTGAACAGGTCCGAGCGACTGCCATTCCAAGACGTTTCTCCACGACGATTCGTGAAATCTGGGAGATGCAGCACCGTCTAATGCGCCGCGATCGTGCCGATCAACTAATGGAGCACCCTCGCTTCCGTGCTGGCTACGATCTATTAGTGTTGCGTGAAGAGAGTGGTGAAGATCTTAACGGAATCAGTGGTTGGTGGACCGAATACCAGAACAGCCAACCCAATGCTCGTCCTCAGATACCCGCTGAAGAGCGCCGCAAACGCTCTCGCCGTCGCCGTCCTAATCGTAAGCCAAAAGAGCAGTCATAAGATGATTCGCGCCTATATTGGATTGGGCAGCAATTTAGAGAATCCTCTACAGCAGGTGGCTGACGCTCTGCGAGAACTTCAGGCGATTCCCAACTCTAAGCTAGTAGAGCACTCCAGACTCTATCGCTCCGACCCAGTGGGTCCTCCTGGACAACCCGACTACATCAATGCGGCTGCTTGCCTCGAGACAAGCTTAGAAGCTGAACAACTGTTGGATGAACTGCAAGCGATAGAGCAGTCCCATGATCGTGTTCGAGTGCAACACTGGGGGCCGAGAACCTTAGATCTGGATATTTTACTCTTTGGTGATCAAGTCATTAACACTGAGCGACTTACTGTACCCCACGCTTTTATGCGTGAGAGAAGCTTTGTCCTCTACCCTCTCGCTGAGATTGAACCCAATTTAGTGCTACCAAATGGTGATCACCTAAGCGAAATTTTGCTGGAATGTCCTATGGGCACACTGGAACCAATCGCACTATAATAGTGCGCATCTTATCGAATAGAGAGACTGATTAAATGAGCACACCAAGCCTGCACCGTTTAATTGAGAAAAAACAGGCGGGAGAGAAGTTTGCGGTTCTAACTGCTTACGATGCAACCTTCGCCCATGTCGCCAGCAGTGCTGGCGTAGACCTGATACTGGTCGGTGATTCATTGGGCATGGTTCTGCAAGGTGAATCCAGCACACTGCCGGTAACGGTTGACGATATGGCCTACCACACTCGCGCGGTGGCTATGGGCAACCAAGGGTCGCTGATCGTGTCTGACCTGCCCTTTATGAGCTACTCAAACACTCAGCAAGCGGAAGAGAGTGCCGCAAAACTGATGCGTGCAGGTGCTCACATAGTCAAATTGGAAGGCGGTGCTTGGTTAACTGACACCATTTCAGCACTCAGCCGCCAAGGCGTACCTGTCTGCGCACACCTAGGTTTAACACCACAATCGGTCAATAAATTGGGTGGGTACAAGGTACAGGGACGCGACAATCATGCTGCGACGTTGATGCTTGAGGACGCTCAGCGCTTACAGGACGCAGGCGCAGATATGCTGGTGTTAGAGTGTGTGCCAACCCTACTGGCCTGTGAAATCACTAAAAACCTCGACATCCCAGTGATTGGCATCGGTGCAGGTAATCTTACCGATGCTCAAGTGCTTGTAATGCATGATCTGCTAGGTATTACACCTGGACGGCGTCCCAAATTCGTTAAAAACTTTATGGAAGGTGCTGGCTCGATCCAAGAGGCGATTGAACAGTACGTTGCCGACGTTAAAAGCGGCACATTCCCTGGCCCAGAGCACAGTTTCGAATAATCTATGAAAACCGTTACGACCATTGCCGAGCTTCGAGCTGCGGTCACTGCAGCACGTGCTGCAGGTAAAAAGATCGGCTTCGTGCCGACCATGGGCAACCTTCATCAAGGTCACTTAAATCTTTTGATTCGGGCTCGCGAGCTTTCAGACTTTGTTGTCTCATCGATCTTCGTTAACCCGTTACAGTTTAATAACGCTGACGACTTGGAACGATACCCTCGAACCCTTGAAGAGGATCAGGCGAGTCTGAAGGAGTTTGGTTGCGATCTGCTGTTTGCGCCAGCTGAGGCAGAGGTCTACCCCAAGGGTCGTGATTCACAGACCTTTGTTGAAGTGCCAGAAGTCTCTAATCTTTACTGCGGTGCTAGCCGCCCCGGACACTTCCGCGGTGTCACGACCATCGTCAATAAACTGTTTAACTTGGTCCAACCTGACCTAGCGGTATTTGGACGAAAAGACTTTCAACAGCTGCACGTGATCCGCCGTATGGTCGATGATCTATCGATGCCCATTGAGATTGTTGGGGAAGAGACAGCCCGTGCTGAATCAGGTTTAGCCCTGAGCTCTCGTAACGGTTATCTAACCGACAGCGAACTGGCTGCAGCGCCAGCGCTCTACCAGCAACTGAGCCAAATCCGTGATCAGGTTCAAGCGGGTAGCAATGAGTTTGCAGTGCTACAGGTCAAAGCGAGTGAAGCACTAGAAGAGGCAGGGTTCCGTCGTGATTACGTGCATATCGTTAATCGCAATACGCTTCAGCCGGCGACACCGGATGACACTCAATTGGTGATTTTAGCGGCCGCCTATTTGGGTCACGCTCGTCTAATTGATAATCTGGAGTTCGATCGCTAAGCCGTTGCGATCGAACCCTTACCAATCCCCTCAAACGCACGCACTTCAATCTGTTTTCCAGGTAGGGTTGCTGCAATGGTTTGCGCCAGATGATTGGCGATCAACTCCACGGTAGATTCCGTGTCGATCATGTAGACCACTGAGGTAGGAAGCGTCAGGCTGAATGCCCCCTGAGGTGCTTGGTAGGCAAAATTGACAGACTGTTCGGTACGACTGACGACATGATCTTCTGTCCCTATGTAGATATCTTCAAAGCGCTTTGCCCACTGCGCTTCAAGTGCTAGATCACGCTCACCATCAATTAGAATATGGATTCTTGAGCGGTGTCCATGAGCGATACGTTGGCAGTTACCCTCATGCTTCTGTAGACCGTGTGTGTAATGGTAGTAGGCACCGTCAATCACCTCAGGGTATAGAGTCACTTTGATACCACTGACCGTTGGAAAGATCGCAGCTAACTCCTGTTCACACCAACGAGCGACGGGTTCAGGCTCTATCGCATCCACGGGAAGGATCTCAAACGCTTGATGTGGCGCGCTGCAACGAAGGGGCTCACCCGATGGGTAGAGCCACTCCACAGTCGTGTTCTGTTCTGCTGTAGTCACCTTTAGGTTAGCTGTCTTATCGGCAATCACTAACGAGTGATCTAAGCCAGCATCAAACCACTGTTTCACGCGCTTTTTAACGATGCCAAAATCGACAATCATCCCCTCATCGTTTAATTGGCCGTCCAGCTCTAAACGGACAGCCCAGGATTCACCCACAAGACCGCGTTGCGCGTCCAGATAGGTAAAATCAACATGGGTAAGATCATCAACAAATAGCTTCACACACGACTCCTAACAGTTTGTGCAGCTATTTTAGCGAATCGGGATAAGAAATCACCTGATTGTTCGCAGCCATCGGTTGCTCCGGTATAATGCAAAAATCTTAATTCAGGTGAACCCTTCCTATGCGACTCGATAAGTACCTTGCTCAATCCACCGGTTTCTCTCGTAAAGAGGTGAAGCGTATGCTGCACGCCGAAGAGGTACGAGTGAATGGCGAACTTGAAAAGAACCCCGCACGCAAAGTGGCTGATGAGGATGAAGTCATTCTGGACGGCTACGAAATTGAAGCCCCGCGTGATCGCTACATCATGCTTAATAAACCCCTGGGTTACGTCTGCTCACACGACGAAGGGGATCATGCATCGGTGTTGGGTCTAATCGAGCTGCCCCGTGTTGATAACCTAACCATTGCCGGTCGGTTAGATGTTGATACAACAGGGTTAGTACTGCTCAGTGATAACGGGCAGTGGTGTCACCGTATCACCTCGCCACGTCATAAGCTGGGTAAGATCTATGAAGCGACCTTGGCAGACCCGATTGATGAGAGCTACATCGAGAAATTCGAGCGCGGTATTCAGCTTAATGGTGAGAAAGAGCTCACTAAACCGGCAAAATTAGAGATTCTCTCTGAGCAGGTAGCCAGAGTTGAGCTGTTCGAAGGACGCTACCACCAAGTGAAGCGCATGTTCGCAGCACTGGGTAACAAAGTTGAAGAGCTGCATCGCGAATCGATTGGACCGATCGCACTGGATGATGATCTCTATGAGGGTGAGTGGCGAGAGCTCACTGACGACGAGGTAGCCAGCATCTTTAATGGCTAACTTCGAATCACTCATCAATCAGGAGGTTCAGGCTAGTCCAAACGGACTTCTGATTGTTGATGAAAACCTCAACCCCAAATTACTTCAAGTCGCCTCCGGTTGGCAGGCACTGACTCACCGCTTTGATCAGCAGCAAGCACTTTGTGCTCAAGGCTGGCAATGCTCACTCTCTGACTTTGAGTGGCCTACAGGTTTAACCACTGATTTTATTCTGTTTCGCATCAGCAAAGAGAAGGCGGTTGTAAATCATCTCATCAATTTGGCAGCAGAGCAGTTAAAGCCCGGTGCTCGCCTTATCCTATTGGGTGATAAATCCGAGGGGATCAAAAGCTACGCCAAAAATAGCCAAAAATGCCTAAATGGTGATCGTTCTGAGGTTAAATTGGGCGGTGATAGCTGGAGGGTCGAACTCACAGTAGGCCCTAAAACAGGCACACTGCTAGATGATCAGGACTATCATCAAGTTCGAGAGATTACCAAGGTGAGTGAATACTCACTTTTTTCAAAGCCTGGTGTATATGGCTGGAAGAAAATCGATCAAGGCAGTCAGCAACTCATTGAGCGTTTACCCTCTATGCTCGGTCGTGAGCTACCGGTAGGTGCGAATCGGGTGTTAGACCTTGGCTGCGGATCAGGTTATCTTACCCTCGCCTCGTGTAGCCAAGCATCTTTCATCACAGCAACTGACAATAACGCAGCGGCCATCAAAGCGACTCAAGCAACCTTGGCAGCAGCGAACTTTCAGGCTGAAGTCTGCTTCACCAATGCCGGTGAAGAGTTGGCGTCTGAGTACGATCTGATACTATGTAACCCGCCCTTTCATAGTGGTTTTGGAATCGATTACGATTTAACGGACCGCTTCTCAAAAAATGCAGCTAAACTGTTAGCAGCAGAGGGTAAAGCCTGTTTCGTCGTGAACCAGCATGTACCACTGAAACGTATTGCATCAAGCTACTTCGAATCTGTCGAGCTTGATCAAGATACAGGACATTTTTGCACCTATTTACTGACCAAGCCAAAGCGCTAGAGTTTTATGACTAAAGATTATCTACAACAATCGTTCTTCTTCTTCCGTTCCAACTTCAGTGCTCTATTGAGCATTCAACTGCCGTTTCTGATCATTTTGATGATCATCCAGATGAGCACCATCTCTGGAGTGGATGAGTCGAGCAACATGCAGGCACAATTGATTCTGCTTACCGGTATGGACATGCTGTTTGTTCCTATCTACCTAGCGGCGACCATCTTCTATATGCAAGCCGTCATCGATGGCGGCTCGATCACAACCACGCAAAGCTGGTTTATGGCATTCCGCTGCTGGGGCAGACTATTTTTAACCTTCGTGCTTTCGGCATTGGTAACAGCACTGGGACTCATGTTGCTGATCGCCCCCGGTATCTATATAGCCGTTCGCTTAGCCCTGGCTAACGCCATCTGTGTCATTGAAGGTAAAGGGCCAATCGACTCGATGAAAGAGAGCTGGGAAGGCACTGACGGCCTGTTCTGGACCATGTTCAAAGGTCTGGCTCTGATCTTTGGTGGCCTGTTCATTCTAGAGGTGATCCTATCGCCGATGGTCGATCCAAGCAGCATGATCTCGATGCTGATCTCAGTCACCCTAGACTTCCTAAATGTCCTAGGCACCATCTACGCCTATCGCGTCTACCGCGCATGGCGTGATAAAGAGCCGGTTGAGGATGAACCTTCGGTTCTTTAATGGTGTTGGAGCATCTTTTCGCGGTTTGCCCTTCGGGGCAATTCGCTCCTACAGTAGGACTCCGTTGCGGGCTTATCGCGAAGTCCTATTGTAGGAGGGAATTCAGCTCTGCTGAAACCCCGATCGATTTCAACAGCAGGTGACAGGCTGAAGGCCAGTCACCATACTTCGTAGGAAGATCAGCGCTCCAGTGACTGGCTTTAGCCTGTCATCTGCTTTCTAAAACAATCGCGGCCTTTTTAAGACCGCTCCAACAAAAAACCGCCATAAAGGCGGTTTTTTAAGTGCGAATCAGCAGTGATTAGTTCTCTGCAGTTTCGTCCTCTTCAAGATCTTTCATTGAAAGCTTGATACGGCCGCGGTTATCGACGTCCAGTACTTTAACTTTAATGACGTCATCCATGTTGATGTAGTCAGTTACTGCGTTCACGCGCTCTTTAGCGATCTGTGAAATGTGTACTAGACCATCTTTACCAGGAAGGATGTTAACGAATGCGCCGAACTCTTCGATGCGAACAACCTTACCTTCGTAGATCTTGCCGATCTCTGCTTCTGCAGTGATCGCAACAACACGGTCAACAGCTGCTTGTGAAGCTGCTTTGTTGTCTGCGTAGATACGAACAGTACCGTCGTCATCTAGATCGATTGAAGCGCCTGTCTCTTCAGTAATAGAGCGGATAGTTGCACCACCTTTACCGATAACGTCGCGGATCTTCTCTGGGTTCACTTTAAGCTGAGTCATGGCAGGAGCGTGGTCAGCCAGTTCTGGACGAGCGTAACCGATCACTTTCGCCATCTCACGTAGGATGTGAACACGAGCGTCCAGTGCCTGTTCTAGAGCGATCTCCATGATCTCTTCAGTGATACCCGTGATCTTGATATCCATCTGCAGAGCTGTAACACCCGCTTCGGTACCCGCTACTTTAAAGTCCATATCACCTAGGTGGTCTTCGTCACCCAGGATATCGGTTAGGACAGCGAAACGATCGCCCTCTTTAACCAGACCCATTGCGATACCGGCAACCGCTGAACTTACTGGTACACCCGCATCCATCATGGCAAGTGAAGAGCCACAGACAGAGGCCATTGATGATGAACCGTTTGATTCAGTGATCTCAGAAACAAGACGCATGGTGTATGGGAAGGCTTCCTGAGTTGGAAGTACCGCAGAGACACCACGACGAGCCAGACGACCGTGACCGATTTCACGACGACCTGCACCACCCATACGGCCAGCTTCACCAACAGAGTATGGAGGGAAGTTGTACTGAAGCATGAATGGATCACGACGCTCGCCCTCTAGCGCATCGATGATCTGTACGTCACGGCTTGTACCCAGTGTACAGGTAACGATTGCCTGAGTTTCACCACGAGTGAACAGAGCTGAACCGTGTACGTTTTTAAGAACGCCCACTTCCACTTCGATTGGACGAACGGTTTTACCGTCACGACCGTCAATACGTGGCTGACCGCTAAGGATGCGCTCACGTACAGTTGCTTTCTCGATAGACGCGAATACTTTAGAGACTTCACCAGCGCCTGGTGCGCCCTCTTCACCTGTTGCAAACTGCTCTACAGCGGCATCGCGAAGTGCTTTAAGCGTGTCTTGACGCTCCATCTTGTCTGCTACTTGGAAGGCTGCTTCAACCTGTGCACCGAATGCAGCAGTAATCGCATCAGTCAGCGCTTCGTTTTTAGCAGCTGGCTGCCAATCCCACTTAGGTTTAGCGGCTTCAGCGGCAAATTCGTTAACGGCGTTGATAACCACTTGCATCTCTTGGTGAGCAAATAGAACCGCACCTAGCATCTCATCTTCGCTAAGCTCTTTCGCTTCTGACTCAACCATCAGTACCGCTTCGTTGGTACCCGCTACGACCATGTCTAGTTCAGAGTTTGCTAGCGCTTCGTAGGTTGGGTTAAGGATGTAACCTTCATCTTCCGTGAAGCCCACACGTGCTGCACCGATTGGGCCAACAAATGGGATACCAGAGATGGTGAGTGCTGCAGAGGTACCGATCATTGCAGCGATATCTGGATCAACATTCTTATCAGAAGAGACCACAGTACACACCACCTGAACTTCGTTCATGAACCCTTTAGGGAACAGTGGACGAATTGGGCGGTCGATTAGACGAGACGTTAGTGTCTCTTTCTCAGTTGGACGGCCTTCACGTTTGAAGAAGCCACCAGGGATACGGCCAACTGCGTAGTATTTCTCTTGGTAGTGCACTGAAAGTGGGAAGAAGTCTTGTCCCTCTTTCGCTGTTTTTGCGCCAACGACAGTACACAGAACCTGTGTCTTTTCGTTAACAGTAACCATAACTGCACCAGTCGCCTGACGAGCGACCTTACCAGTTTCGATCGTTACGGTGTCATTACCGAACTGGAACGTTTTAGTAACCGTGTTAAACATCGATTAACTCCTAGTAATTAACTATGTTCCGCGTCCCCTGATCTTCACTCTTTTAAAGCCAGTACTCAGTTGAATTCAGTAAACTCAAGTGAGTACAGGCTGTCAGATCATTTGGTTTTGCGGAGGGTTTAAAGTAGAAAGGGCCATACTAAGTATGGCCCTAACTGGGTATCTAGCTCTTAGCGACGAAGACCTAGACGACCGATCAACTCAACGTAGCGAGTAGCATCTTTCTTCTTAAGGTAGTCCAGCAGCTTACGACGCTGGTTAACCATACGAATTAGACCACGACGTGAGTGGTGATCCTGCTTGTTCGCTTTGAAGTGACCCTGAAGGCCTTCAATGTTTGCAGTTAGAAGGGCAACTTGAACTTCTGGTGAACCAGTATCGTTCTGACCACGACCGTACGCTGCAACGATTTCAGCTTTCTTTTCAACAGACAATGCCATTGTTTTATCTCCTATTAGCAATATGCACACAGCCTAGGCTGCGGGTTAAGTCGCGCAACACCGAGCATATTTTCAGTGAAGCGTCATACCCTTGAGGGTAAATCAGTTTTCAGAGGTATCGAGTAGTCGACGAGCGCGTAATCGCCCCTCATCATCCACTTCAGCCATACCTAAGAATCGCTCTTCAGCAAAGAGTCTGACGAGGCCGCGCTCTGAGAATAACTCCCCTAAACGTTGCCCCTGCAGAAGACGATTTGCTAAATCTGCGGGTAATTCGATTGAAGGCAATGACTCCACTGCACTCCAGGGCGGCAATAATAGCGCATCTAAACGCATTTGTATGCACTCTAACGACTGATCTGACTCACGATGTTGTGCAATCTCATTCAACTGTTCGAGTGTCAGCATTGCGCTTCGATCGTAGGTAGCCACGGCAAGCCGTCGCAACATACTGACATGCGCACCACAGCCAAGTGCCAGACCTAGGTCTTCGACGATGGAGCGAATATAGGTGCCTTTAGAACAGTGCACCTCAAGATCAATCTCATCAGCACGCAGATCCAGCAGTTTGATCTCGTAAATGCATACCTGACGCGGCTTAACTTCGACCTTTTCACCTTTGCGCGCCAGCTTGTAAAGCGGCTGGCCATTGTGCTTTAAGGCCGAGAACATCGATGGAACCTGTTCGATTTCGCCAGAGAATTTGGCTTGAATCAGATCGTTTAACGCGTCTCGATCTAACTCAGGAACAGGCTTAGTTTCGATCACTTCGCCATCAGCATCACTGCTGTCAGTGCGAACCCCTAGCTTTGCCGTTGTGATATAGCGCTTATCAGAATCGAGAAGAAACTGTGAAAACTTAGTCGCTTCACCCAAACAGATGGGCAACATACCGGTAGCTAGAGGGTCTAGTGCGCCTGTGTGACCCGCTTTCGCTGCGTCATACAGACGTTTTACCTTCTGCAGGGCAGCATTCGAGCTGATGCCCTGAGGCTTATCAAGCAAAAAGACGCCGTCAATGCGGCGTCCTTTTTTACGTCGAGCCATGTTAGCCCTCGTTATCTTCGAGACGGCGAGCCTTCTCGATCAAGCTCGTTAGGTGACGACCGCGATGAATGCTCTCGTCATAATGGAAACGTAACGCCGGCATGACTCGCAGTGAGATGCCTTTTGCCAGTTCAGCACGAAGGAAACCTGCAGCCTGCTTAAGCACCTCTAGGCTCTGCTTGGTCGCTTCCGCCTCATCCTGTTCACCCAGTGGGAGAACGGTAATGTAGACATCCGCATAGCCTAAGTCTTTCGCTACTTTGACGTGGTTAATCGTCACCATTCCAATGCGTGGATCTTTAATCTCACGCTGAATAAGGGTCGCCAAATCACGCTGGATCTGGTCCCCTACTCGGTCTGTGCGTTTAAAATCGCGAGCCATACAACCTCTTAGATGGTACGTTGAACTTCAACTGTGTCGTAAACCTCAATCTGGTCGCCGACTTTAACATCGTTGTAGTTCTTCACGCCGATACCACACTCCATATTCTGACGAACTTCGTTGACGTTGTCTTTAAAGCGACGCAGTGACTCAAGCTCACCTTCGTAGATAACAACGTTATCACGTAGGACACGGATGCGTTTGTTACGGAAAATTGTACCTTCGATAACCATACAACCGGCAACTGCACCGATCTTAGGCGCACGGAAGACATCACGAACTTCAGCAATACCAACAATCTCCTCTTTGAACTCAGGAGAGAGTAGACCACTCATCGCCTGTTTCACGTCATCGATGATGTCGTAGATAACACTGTAGTAGCGAAGCTCCATCTCTTCACGCTCAACAATCGCACGCGCCTGAGCGTCTGCACGAACGTTAAAGCCGATTAGGATCGCTGAGGAGGCCAACGCAAGGTTAGCATCGGTTTCACCGATACCACCAACACCGCCAGAGACGATGTTCACTTTTACTTCATCGGTAGAGAGATCTTCTAGTGAGCTAGTCAGCGCCTCTAGAGAGCCTCGAACGTCGGTCTTAAGGACGATGTTAAGCGACTTAACTTCACCCGCTTCCATGTTCGAGAATAGGTTCTCAAGTTTCGCCTGTTGCTGACGCTGCAGTTTAACTTCACGGTATTTACCCTGACGGAATAGAGCGATTTCACGCGCTTTCTTCTCAGTGGATACTACGGTGAAGTCTTCACCTGCATCTGGCGTTCCGTCTAGACCTTGAATCTCAACAGGAATCGCAGGACCACCCGCTTCTAGCGGCTTGCCGTTTTCGTCAAGCATCGCACGTACACGGCCGTAGTGAAGGCCAGCTAGTACGATATCACCGCGCTTAAGGGTACCGTTTTGAACCAGTAGCGTAGCAACCGGACCACGACCTTTATCTAGACGTGATTCAACGACAACACCTGTACCTGGCGCATCTGGAACTGCTTCAAGCTCAAGAATTTCTGATTGAAGAAGGATCGCTTCAAGCAGCTCATCAATGCCCTGACCTGTTTTAGCAGAGACTGGACAGAACTGAACATCGCCGCCCCAATCTTCAGGAATAACATCACGTTGAGCCAGCTCGTTCTTAACTCGATCTGGATCCGCTTCCTCTTTATCGATCTTGTTGACCGCAACAACAAGAGGAACACCAGCCGCTTTAGCGTGCTGAACCGCCTCTTCAGTCTGTGGCATCACACCATCATCTGCGGCAACTACTAGAACAACGATATCCGTCAAAGAGGCACCACGGGCACGCATAGCGGTGAACGCGGCGTGTCCAGGAGTATCTAGGAAGGTCACCATGCCGTTGTCAGTCTCAACGTGGTAAGCACCGATGTGCTGGGTAATACCGCCAGACTCGCCAGAAGCTACACGTGTTGAACGGATGTAATCGAGCAGGGATGTTTTACCGTGGTCAACGTGACCCATAACGGTAACGACCGGAGCACGTGTCACAGACTCACCGCTGTGAGCGGCTACCGACTCCATCAACTCATCTTCGATCGCGTTCTCTACCATAGGCACCGCTTTGTGGCCCATCTCTTCTACCACAAGGATCGCAGTATCTTGGTCGATTGGCTGGTTGATGGTTGCCATCGCACCCATCTTGAACATCACCTTGATCACTTCAGCCGCTTTGATCGACATCTTCTTAGCCAGATCAGCAACCGTGATGCTCTCTGGAATAGAGACTTCATGAACAATCGCAGTCGTCGGCTCTTTAAAGCCGTGCTGGTTATCGCCTTGACGCATTGGCTTACCACGACCTGGCTTACCGCCTTTACCCGGACGAGCGTTCAGCGTGCCATTACCACGACCTTTCGACTTACGACGATCGTCGTTATCACGCTGGTTGTTACGGCGCTCATCGCGCTGCTTGTTCTTGTTGCGAGGATTTTCAGTTTTAGGTTCCGCAGCTGGTTTCTTCTCAACCGGCGTTTCAACCACTGGCTCAGGCTTAGGCTCTTCAGCTTTAACCGGTTCAGCGGCCTCTTTAACTTCTGCTTTTGGCGCTTCCACTTTAGGCTCTGCAGCCGTTTCAACCGCCACCTCTGGTGCCGCTTCAACGACCGGTGCTTCAACCTGTGGTTCAGGCGCTGCCACTGGAGTCTCTTCCACTGCTGGAGCTTCTGGAGCCTGTTCAATCTCTGTACGTTTCACGTAGGTACGCTTTTTACGCACTTCAACGTTAACGGTTTTACGACTGCCGGCACCGCCCACTTTCAGCGTAGAGGTTGTCTTACGCTTAAGCGTGATCTTCTTCGGTGCGCCAACGTCATCGGCATCTTCGCCGTGACTGCGTTTCAAATGGGCTAATAGCTGCTGACGCTCTATCTCTGTGACAGTTGAATCGTTGGATTTACCTTCGACTCCCGCTTCCTGCATCTGTGTTAACAAACGCTCAACGGATACACCAACCACATCGGCAAGCTGTTTAATCGTTACTTCTGCCATAAATGGGTTCTCCTTTTCCGTTGTCTAATTACTGCTGATCTTCTGCAAACCAAGGTGCACGCGCTGTCATAATCAACTCACCTGCGCGCTCTTCGGTCATGCCTTCAATGTCTAGCAGCTCTTCAATAGACTGTTCTGCAAGATCTTCCATGGTAACCACACCACGGCTTGCTAATGTGTACGCTAGGGTACGTTCCATACCTTCCATAGTTAGGAGGTCTTCTGCTGGCTCTACATCGCCAAGTTGCTCTTCACCTGCAATTGCAAGGTTAAGCAGTGCATCTTTTGCGCGTTCACGAAGGGCGTCAACGATCTCCTCGTCAAACTCTTCGATCTCAAGCATTTCGTTAGCCGGTACGTAGGCAACTTCCTCAAGCGTGGTGAAGCCCTCAGCAACTAGGATCTCAGCAAGGTCGCTGTCGACATCAAGGTGCTTGATGAACAGATCCACTGTTTTACCCACTTCAGACTCGTGTTTAGACGCCGCTTCCGCTTCGCTCATCACGTTCAGTTCCCAACCAGTCAACTCTGCTGCTAGACGAACGTTCTGACCGGCACGACCGATCGCCATCGCCAAAGCATCTTCATCAACCGCGACGTCCATTGAGTGAGTCTCTTCGTCCATAACGATCGAAGCGACTTCAGCAGGCGCCATTGCATTGATCACAAGCTGCGCAGGGTTGTCGTCCCAAAGGATGATATCGACACGCTCACCACCCAACTCATCAGAGACGGCTTGAACACGCGCACCGCGCATACCAACACAGGCACCTACAGGATCTAGACGACGATCCTGAGTCTTAACAGCGATCTTAGAGCGAGCACCTGGATCACGAGCCGCTGCACGGATCTCAATCATCTGCTCGGCGATCTCTGGCACTTCGATAGAGAAGAGTTCGATCAACATCTCGTTTGAAGTACGGCTAAGGATAAGCTGTGGGCCGCGACCTTCAGAACGAACTTCTTGAAGCACCGCGCGAACACGCTCACCCATACGGAAGATTTCACGAGGTAGTAGGTTTTCACGTGGCAGAAGTGCTTCTGCGTTGTTACCCAGATCAACAATCACATTGTCGCGAGTCACTTTCTTAACAGTACCCGCGATCAATTCGCCCTGGCGATCACGGTAAAGATCAACTACTTTAGCGCGCTCAGCCTCACGGACTTTTTGTACGATAACTTGCTTCGCTGTTTGAGCTGCGATACGACCGAATGCAACCGACTCAACCTGCTCTTCGTGGTAATCACCAGGCTGCAGATTAGTGTCGATCTCTTCTGCCTCTTGCATGGTCAACTCGGTACCCAGTGCAGGAACCGCTTCGTTATCCACAACCAACCAACGGCGGAAGGTGTCATAATCGCCCGTTGCACGGTCGATAACCACTCGGATATCAGCTTCTTCGTCGTAGCGCTTCTTAGTGGCTGTTGCCAGCGCGACTTCAATCGCCTCAAAGATGACCGCTTTCGGGACATCTTTTTCGTTAGAGACGGCTTCAGCAACCAGTAGAATCTCTTTATTCATATCAGTTCTTCGCTCCTAATAGTCAAAGCGGATTAAAATTGCGGCACCACATTGGCCCGATCGATCAGGTCATGCGGTAATAAATATTCGTGATCATCAACGACCAAAAGCACATCTTCGCCTTCGATGCCGTTAAGAATCCCTTTAAACTTGCGACGCCCCTCAAACGGCGAGCGCAGACGCAGTTGAATCGTATGGCCAGCATACGCAGCGAATTGCTCTAGAGTGTAAAGGGGACGATCCATCCCTGGGGATGAGACTTCAAGGGTGTAGTTCTCTGAGATGGGGTCTTCTACATCCATCACAGCACTCACCTGCTGGCTAACGCGCGCACAGTCATCGACCGACACTCCGTTAGGGCCATCTATATAGATACGCAACAGGCTATTTTTACCTGACGCGTTGTACTCCAGCCCCCAAAGCTCCAAATCTAAGCCCTGCACAACTGGATCAATCAACTCTTGTAACAGCTTTAATTTTGCTGACACTGTTCACCTATAAATTTCAAAAACAAAAAATGGGTCATATAGACCCATTTTTGACTTATCTACCACCATGTACGGAAGGCAGATATCACTGTCTTCTGTTTGGACGCGGCCATCAAATAGCTACGAAAAAGCCCCATAAAGGGGCTTACCAAACAAGGATGTAACATCCTAAAAGTGGTAGTAAAAACCCGTCAAAACTAGTCTTCAGGATTTTCACAAATACCCAACGTAAAGTTGGTAGCGGGGGCCAGATTTGAACTGACGACCTTCGGGTTATGAGCCCGACGAGCTACCAGGCTGCTCCACCCCGCATCAAAAACAGGTAAATTTTACGCTTCACCCACTGCGTTTACAACTTGGTGCCCAGAGCCGGACTCGAACCGGCACGTCCTAAGACACTACCCCCTCAAGATAGCGTGTCTACCAATTCCACCACCTGGGCTAAACTTTTAGTTGTCTCCTGCTGTTGGAATCTCTGATTCCGACACAACAGGCAGTTCCGTTGTTGACGCTTGCTCAACCTGGGCAGCCGCTTCAATCGTTGCAGCATCAGGGATACCTGCATCACCAACAGACGCGGCTTTCTCTTTCGCGAACACAGCCAAAACGAAGCTGGTTACAAAGATACCCGCAGCAAGAATGGCTGTAACGCGACCTAGGAAGCTACCGCTACCCTGGCTACCGAAAACAGTTTGAGAGGCACCACCACCAAATGACGCACCCGCTTCTGCACCCTTACCCTGCTGAATAAGAATCAGGCCGATAACCGCTGCTGCAAGCAATACGTGAATGATAAGAACGATGGTTTCCATTCTAGCTTTAAACCTTAATTACGCACCGAAAACAGGGGTGCCATTTAAAAGAGGCGCAAATCTTACCCGAGCACCCGTCAAGATACAAGCGCCTGCAGCTCTTTTTCAACCTGCCCCGCCAGTGTCTCACAGACCTGATCCACCTCATCAAGATCGGAGCCTTCAACCATAACACGGACCACAGGCTCAGTCCCGGAGGGACGTAGCAATACGCGACCACGATCAGCCAAACGCGCCTCGGCTGCTGCAACATGCTCTGCCACGGCTGGCGAAGATGCGATATCTACCTTCTTAGCCAAGCGCACGTTGATCATCTTCTGCGGTAGTTTTTGCATACCGTGCTTCAGCTGATTAATCGTTTTGCCTGACTGCGCGACCGCTTTAAGCACCTGAACAGCGGCAATGGTCGCATCACCCGTCGGTAGAATATTACGACAGACAATGTGACCTGACCCTTCGCCACCCAAATTCCAGTCGTGCTCTGCGAGCTGCTCTAATACATAGCGATCGCCCACTTTAGCTCGCACGAAGGGAATATCCATTTTTGCCAGTGCTTGCTCTAAACCAAGATTAGTCATCAGCGTACCAACGACACCGCCCTGCAACTCACCGCTCTGCTGTAACGCCTGGGCAATGATGAAGAGGATCTCATCGCCATCGACGATCTCTCCCTTATGGTCAACAAGAATCAATCGATCGGCATCACCATCTAATGCAATACCCAGATCTGCCTCTGCTTCGAGCACTTTAGCTTGAAGTGCTGCAGGCGCCGTCGCACCACACTGCTCGTTAATATTTAGGCCGTCTGGATCGGTACCAATCTCGATGACTGAAGCGCCTAGCTCAGCAAAGACCTTAGGCGCAATGTGATAACCAGCGCCGTTGGCACAATCAACGACAACCTTAAGGCCCGCTAAATTCAAACAACCCGCGGCAGTCGATTTACAGAACTCTATGTATCGCCCAGCGGCATCATTGACTCGACGAACCTTGCCTAATTCGGCTGAGCTAACCGTAGTCATAGCCAGATCAAGCTGCGCTTCAATGCGCTCTTCGACATCATCTGGCAGCTTAGTGCCCGCCGAGCTGAAGAACTTAATACCATTGTCGTCATAGGGGTTGTGCGATGCACTGATCACAATACCGGCATCAGCGCGGAAGGTACGAGTTAGGTAAGCGATCGCTGGCGTTGGCATAGGGCCTAGCAATAACACATCAACACCGGCGGCAGACAGGCCTGCCTCAAGCGCCGACTCAAACATATAACCGGAGATTCGAGTATCTTTGCCAATCAGGACTTTACTACGTCCTTCACGGGCAAACACACGACCCACAGCCCAACCGAGCTTCAACACAAAATCTGGGGTGATAGGAAAGGTTCCTACCTGTCCACGAATACCATCTGTACCAAAATAACGACGACCCAATTTAGATCCCTTCCTTTAAAACGGCTTCCGTCATACGAACCATATCGACGGTTGCTAAAACATCATGCACACGAATAATTTTTGCACCGCGCTCAACCGCGAGCGCAACGGTTGCAAGACTACCAAAGAGTCGCTGGTCAGCCTCACGGTTAAGCACCTGGCCCACCATGGTTTTTCTAGAGGTGCCCGATAACACAGGCACGCCTAAGTCCAATAATTTATCCAAGCGATTGAGTAACTGTAAATTATGTTGCAAGGTTTTGCCAAACCCAAAACCGGGATCTACGATTAATCGTTCTTTCGCAATCCCTGCAGCCATACACCGATCTAACTGCTGATCGAGAAAATCCATCACCTCAGAGACCACATCGGCATACTCTGGCTGTCGCTGCATTGTCGCCGGGCTACCCTGCATATGCATCAGACAGATTGGCAGATCCGTTTTTGCAGCAGCCTCTAGCGCGCCTTCACGCCCTAGAGCTCTAACATCATTAATGAGACCAGCCCCTAGCTTGGCCGATTCTGAAATCAATTGAGCCGAGCTGGTATCGATGGAGACGACCACATCGATCTCGGCATTGATTCGTTCCAGAACAGGCAAAACGCGATCCATCTCCTCCTGCTCACTGACTTCAGCGGCACCAGGACGAGTCGATTCACCGCCGATATCAACAATCGTCGCGCCGTCGTTAACCATCTGCTGGGCATGCTGGAGCGCTTTATCAATCGAGAGCGCAGAGTGTTGATAGAGGTGACCGCCATCCGAAAAGGAGTCAGGCGTCACGTTAAGAATACCCATTACCTGCGTTTTAGAGAGATCGAGTACTCGACCGGCACACTGTAGCTGCGTCACATTTCTACCTTTATTCATACACTCTGCAAACAACGAAAAAGCCCTCACGAGTGAGGGCTTTTGTGAATCACGACTTACTGTTTGGGCTCATCTTTTTGATCATCTTGAGGATCGCCCCAACCTGACTGACCCTCATTAGAGTGAGACGCCTGATCATCCTGATCTACCTCTGGCACATCAGACTCAGCCTCAGAACTGTTAGCCGCCTCTTCCTCTTTGACTGCATCAACACGCTCTTGAGAGTCGTCCCAACCCTCTGGCGGAGTCACCTCTTGACGCGCCATCAACTGATCAATTTGATCGCTGCTGATCGTCTCGTAGGTCATCAACGCTTCACACATTGAGTCAAGGATATCACGGTTATCCGTCAGAATTTGGTAAGCCTTCTGGTAGCACTCATCGATGATTTTGCGAACTTCGGCATCGATCTTGTTCTGAGTTTCACCCGACATCGGTTTAGATGGCTGCCCCATGCCGCGACCAAATGGATCATCATCTTCATCACCGTAGAGCAGTGGACCCAACTCATCGGTCAGACCCCAACGCGTCACCATGTTGCGCGCAAGCTGAGTCGCACGCTGAATATCGTTTGAGGCACCGGTTGTTACCCCCTCTTTACCCAGTGTCATCTCTTCCGCAATTCGGCCACCGTAAAGCGAACAGATTTGCGAGATAATGCCCTGACGACTGAACGAGTAGCGATCCTCTTCAGGAAGGAACATCGTGACACCCAACGCACGACCACGCGGGATGATAGACACTTTGTAGACAGGATCATGCTCAGGCATCAGACGACCGACAATCGCGTGACCTGCCTCGTGGAATGCCGTATTCAGACGCTCTTTGTAAGACATGACCATAGAGCGGCGCTCAGCACCCATCATGATCTTATCTTTCGCTTTCTCGAACTGCTCCATACCGACAGTGCGACGGCTATCGCGTGCGGCAAACAGGGCTGCTTCGTTAACCAGGTTAGCCAAATCAGCACCCGAGAAGCCCGGCGTACCACGCGCAATCAACTCAGGCTTAACATCATCACCCAGCGGAACTTTGCGCATGTGGACTTTAAGAATTTTTTCACGACCTTGAATATCAGGCAGACCAACGTGCACCTGACGGTCAAAACGACCTGGACGTAGCAGAGCAGGGTCAAGCACATCGGGACGGTTGGTTGCCGCGATCACGATGATACCCTCAGTGCCTTCGAAACCATCCATCTCGACAAGAAGCTGGTTCAACGTCTGCTCACGCTCGTCATTACCACCGCCAAGGCCGACACCACGTGAACGACCAACCGCATCAATCTCATCTATGAAGATAATACAAGGCGCATGTTTCTTAGCTTGATCAAACATGTCACGCACACGTGAAGCACCGACACCGACAAACATCTCAACGAAGTCAGAACCCGAAATACTGAAGAAAGGCACCTTAGCTTCGCCAGCAATCGCTTTGGCAAGCAGCGTTTTACCGGTACCAGGGTTACCCGCCATTAGGACACCACGAGGGATATGGCCACCTAAACGCTGGAATTTACCTGGATCGCGAAGGTAGTCGACCAACTCTGCAACTTCCTCTTTGGCCTCTTCAACACCAGCGACATCTTCGAAGGTTGTTTTAATCTGATCTTCACTCATCATGCGCGCTTTCGATTTACCGAAAGACATAGGACCACCTTTACCGCCGGCACCGCCCTGCATTTGGCGCATAAAGAACATGAAGATGGCAATGATGATAAGAATCGGGAAGGTCGCGACTAGCAGCTGCTGCCATAGGCTCTGCTGCTCAGGCATTTTGCCTTCAACGACGACATTGTGCTCTAGAAGGTCATCAATCAGCTTGGGATCCGAGATCGCTGGGCGAACCGTTTCAAAGCGATCGCCATTCTGACGCACACCTTCGATGGTAAAACCATCAACCGTCACACGCTCAATTCGGCCTGATTGAACCTCTGCCACAAAGTCAGAGTAGCTCAAGCGGCCGCTCTCGGTTTCGGCGCTAAAATTATTAAAGATGGTTAGCAGTACGGCTGCAATCACTAACCATAGCACCAAATTTCTTGCCATATCGTTCAACTTCTTACCCTCTATAAACTAAAACGAAAGCTCTATATAAAAGCTATACGTCTTTAAAACCTTTTCCGAGCAGATAGACCTCACGCGAACGCGCGCGAGATGAATCTGGCTTACGGGTGACCACCGATTTAAAGCTACTGCGCAGTTCTGCAAGGTAGGGATCAAACCCTTCACCCTGAAATACTTTCACCAAAAAGTTGCCGTTCGGTTTCAGTATCTGACGCGCCATATCCAACGCCAACTCCACCAAGTACATCGCAGCTGGCTGATCCGATGATGCATTACCACTCATATTGGGGGCCATATCTGAAATTACAAGGTCTACTGGCTCATCTCCTATCGCAGAGAGGATCTCCTCGAAGACGGAATCTTCAGTAAAGTCACCCTGAACGAATGTAACTCCGCCCAGCGGAGCCATCTCAAGAATGTCTGAAGCCACTACACGACCAGAGTCACCCACGATTTCGGCCGCCACTTGAGACCAACCACCTGGCGCAGCGCCCAGATCGACAACCGTCATTCCAGGCTTTAACAGATGGTCTTTATCATTCACTTCCATCAACTTATAGCAGGCGCGTGAACGGTACCCATCATCTTTAGAACGCTTTACGTATTGATCGTCAAAATGCTCTTTTAACCAACGACCACTGCTTTTAGATCTTGCCAAGGGATGTTCCTAGAAAGCATCACTCTATGATGCATGCAACAAAGGGGTTAAAATGAAGAAATTGTAACGCCCACCAAATTTAAGGCACTAATTCTAATATGAGCTTAACAACTGATCAAAAAAAGCGTCTTCGCACGCGTGCACACACTTTAAACCCAATCGTTATGGTTGGCGGCAACGGACTGACTGAAAACGTTCAGTTAGAAGTCGACCGAGCGCTGGAAGATCACGAACTGATCAAAGTAAAGTTCGCCGTTGGCGATCGTGACCTAAAGCGCGAACTGATTAAAGAGCTAGTCGCTGTTGTTGAAGCAGAACTGGTGCAAGAGATCGGTAACGTAGCGGTGCTATTCAGAGCGTCGGATGAACCAAATCCAAAACTCTCCAATCTAATGCGTTAATCATTGGTTCATTTATTGATATTACAGGCCTTACAGCTTAATTAAATGTAACCAACCCCCTATTCAAAAATGTGAACAAGGGATTGTTGAACAACCGTATAAAAAATAGTGTTACGCAACGAGTCGCTTTAATAGAAGAAAAACAACTTCTAATATCTAGATCCAACTCAACGAGTTTAATGATTCTTGAGCTAGTATTAACAAGTTAGTCGATGTCTTGTTTAAAACCCCAAGGAGAAAAATAATGATCAAACGTATTATCGCTCAGACTGCCGGTGTTGCAGTTCTTGGCGCTGCTATTGCAGCTTCTGCACAGGCCGCTGAATTTAACCTAAAGATGCACCACTTCCTTCCTGCGAAGGCACCTGCACACGCTAAGTTCTTCCAGCCATGGGCTGATTCTATTGAAGAAGCGTCTGAAGGCCGTATCAAGATCAAGATTTACGGTTCAATGTCTCTGGGTGGTAAACCACCTCAGCTAGTTGACCAAGTTCAAGACGGTTTCGTTGACATCATCTGGACGCTTCCTGGTTACACTCCAGGCCGTTTCCCAGCGATCTCTGCATTTGAAAACCCATTCATGGTAACGGATGCATACGAAACGTCGCAGGCACTTCAGGCTTACTACGAAGCTAACCCAGAAGTTCAGAAAGAGTTTGCTGATATGCACCCTCTAGCATTCTGGACGCATGACCGTGGCGTTGTTTACTCTAAAGGTGACGCAATCGACTCTGTTGCTGACTTCGCTGGCAAAAAGATTCGTAACCCAAGCCGTCCAGTTGCTGCTGCTCTAGATGCTCTAGGCGCTACTCCAGTCGGTATGCCTGTACCAGAGATGCCACAGGCACTGGCCAAAAACGTGATCGACGGCACAGTGATTCCATTTGAAATCGTACCTGCTCTCAAACTTCATGAGCTTGTCGACAACGCGGTTGAAGTTCAAACAGAAGATGGCCGTGGTCTATACACCGCAGTATTCCTTTTGGGCATGAACAAAGCTAAGTACGAATCAATGCCTGCTGATCTTCAACAGATCATGGATGACCACGCTGGCATGTACTTCGCCAAGCTAGGCGGTGAGTTCTTCAAAAACGCTGAAAACTACGGTCGTAAGCTGATTGACGAGAACGCAACTCGCTCACAGATGCCAGCTGCAGAAGTGAAGAAAATGCAGGAAGTAACCGCTAACGTACCCGTTGAGTGGGTTAAAGAGATGGACGGTCTAGGTCTACCAGGCCAGAAGCTTCTTGACTCAGCTAACGCTATGCTTGAGAAATACAGCAAATAATTAAAAGGTGTTCAAGTGACAACACTGTTACTGAAAACCCGGTCTCTAGCAGACCTCTACGAGCGAGCCACTTTGTGGCTCGCTCTTTTATCAGGATTCATCCTGACGATCATGGCATTCACTACGGTGACCAGTGTGGCGGGACGATACTTTTTCTCCTCGCCCATCAATGGTGATACCGAGATTGTCCAAATGTTTACCGCTGTGGTTGTTGCGTTAGCAATGCCCTACTGCCAAATGCGCTTTGGCAACGTCATTGTCGACGTCTTAACAGCTTCAGCTCCCGCGCCTTTCCGTCTCACTATGGATGTTATCGGCAGCCTAATTTTGGCCGTGCTCTTTTACTTCCTGGCGACACAGGCCTATGAGGGTGGCTTAGCTGCCCAGAAATACGGCAATGAGACGATGATGCTGCGGATGAAAGAGTGGTGGTTCTATATGACCATCGCCTTTGGCTTTAGCCTTACCTCTATCGCTGGTGTGCTTAAACCACTGGCAATGATTGCAGAATATAAGGGTGTGAAATGAGTGACGAATTAACGGCAGGCGTCATTATCCTGTTCATGCTAGTCATCATGTTTTTGCGTGTGCCGATCGGCATCGCAATGATGCTTGCCGGTGCGGTCGGTTACTCAATCATCGACGACTTCAGCACCCTAATGTTCTACATGAAGGGCTCATCCTTCGGACAGATGGCAAGCCATTCGCTATCGATCATTCCTCTGTTCCTACTGATGGGTAACCTCGCAACTCGTTCAGGTATTAGCCGTTCACTATTCACCGGTGTTAACGCCTTTATTGGCCACTACCGCGGTGGCCTGGCGTTAGCTGCCGTTGGCGGCTGTGGTGTATTTGGTGCGATCTGTGGTTCATCACTGGCAACAGCAGCGACTATGGGTCAGGTGGCACTTCCAGAGATGAAACGGCACGGCTACCACGGTGCTATGGCAACAGGCGCACTAGCCGCTGGTGGTACTCTAGGCATTCTAATCCCACCATCCATCGTTCTGATCATCTACGCGATCATGACCGAGCAGAACATCGTCAAGCTCTTCATGGCAGCGATGGTACCCGGCATCATGGCGATCATGGGCTACATGCTGGTTATCGCGATTCTGGTGAAGCTGAAGCCTCACTACGCGGACAAGAGCGCGAAAGCGAGCTGGTCTGAACGCGGTAAGGCACTGCTTGAACTGCTACCTGCAAGCTTCCTATTCATTGGTGTATTGGGTGGTATCTACGGCGGTATCTTCACACCTTCTGAAGCAGCCGCTTACGGTGTGGTCGGTACCATCGTCATTGCGCTAATCAACCGCCAACTTACCTGGGATGGATTCATCGACTGTATCAAGCAGACCGCTATCAACAGCGCGATGATCTTTGTCATCCTTCTAGGTGCCGATATCTTCAATGCCTTCCTGAGTCTAAGCGGCATGCCAGAGACACTGGCGGAGTGGATTCTGGATCGCGAATTGTCGCCTATGCTGGTACTGATGTTGATGTTAGCTGTCTACCTAGTGCTGGGCTGTTTGATGGATTCACTCTCGATGATCCTTCTGACAGTACCGATCTTCTTCCCAGCCATCATGGGTTTAGACTTCGGCATGACTGAAGAGCAGACCGCGCTCTGGTTCGGTATCATCTGTTTGATCGTGGTTGAGGTCGGCATGATCACCCCACCGGTAGGGATGAACGTCTTCATCATCAACAAAATCGCAGAGGGCGTTCCGATGCGGGATACCTTTGTGGGTGTTCTACCCTTCTTGGCGTCAGACTTCGTTCGCGTAGCCTTGCTACTGCTATTCCCTGTTCTGACCTGGGGTATTATTCCGGATTAAGCGCGTTAAATCGTACTGCAAAAACCGCCTTTATGGCGGTTTTTTTTGTTGGAGCCATATCGAAGATGTGGCGATCTTTTCGGTGACTGGCCTTCAGCCTGTCATCCGCTGTTGAAATCGATCGGGGTTTCAGCAGAGCTGAATTCCCTCCTACAATAGGACTTCGCGACAAGCCCGTAACGGAGTCCTACTGTAGGAGCGAATTGCCCGTAGGGCAAACCGCGAAAATATTCCGAAGCTTGTCACCTGATTTGAAATTACGCTAGAGCAGTGTCTCAACATACTCCGGCAGCTCTTGTGCTGGCGGTACTGGCTTGGAGTTACCCTCATCATCCAGTGCGACAAACTTGAAGATTGCTTCGGTCACTTTTTCACGATGACCTATGCGACTGCGGCGCACCCAGCACTCCACTTTGATATCCATTGAGCTACTGCCGACTCTAACCACTTCGGTGTAGACACCCAGTACATCTCCTACACGAACCGGGCGGATAAAGCTCATACCATCCAGTGCAACCGTCACCACTCGACTCTGTGCACGCTGGCCCGCACAGATGCCGGCCGCCATATCCATTTGTGACAATACCCAACCACCGAAGATATCACCTGATGGGTTGGTATCAGCCGGCATCGCGATAGTACGAGTGGTTAGGCGGCCTTTAGGGGTTTCTTGGGACATGGGGAACTCCAAATAATAAAAAACCGCCCGAAGGCGGTTTAATAAGTCAGCTTAGATATGCTTAACTTCTGCAATCTCGTATTCAGTCACACCGGCCGGTGTCTCAACCGCGGCGATGTCGCCCTCCTCTTTGCCGATCAGTGCTCGTGCGATCGGGGAGTTGATAGAGATCTTATTCAGTTTGATGTCTGCTTCGTCGTCACCCACAATCTTGTAGGTCACTTCAGCGTCGGTATCGACGTTGATTAGATCAACCGTCGTACCAAAGATCACTTTACCAGTGTGTGGCAGGCTGGTGACATCGATCACTTGAACCACTGAAAGCTTGCTCTCAATGTCCGCGATACGACCTTCAATAAAGCCCTGCTGTTCACGCGCTGCGTGGTACTCAGCATTCTCTTTAAGGTCGCCATGCTCACGTGCTTCAGCAATTGCTGCAATCACGGTTGGACGATCTTGGGTTTTAAGACGCTCCAGCTCAGCGCGAAGTGCCACTTCGCCCTCAACCGTCATGGGAACACGATTGACACTCATGCAGACGCCTCCGCGTGAATCTCTTGTAGACGACGCACAGTACGCTCTTCACCGTAACGAAGTGCTTCGGTAATCGCCACTGCACCAGCCATTGTCGTTGAGTAAGGCACTTTATGCTGTAGCGCTGCACGACGGATATCGGCTGAGTCAGCTATCGCTTTACGCCCTTCCGTTGTATTCACAACGTAGTTAACTTCACCGTTCTTCAACATGTCAACGATGTTTGGACGACCTTCAGTAACCTTATTCACAACCTTAGCTGTAATGCCGTGAGTCTCCAGTAGTGCTGCTGTACCGCTGGTTGCAACGATATCGAAGCCAAGTTCAACCAACTGTTTAGTCAGTTCACAAGCCGCCTCTTTATCAACGTCACGTACTGAGACAAACGCAGTACCTGGCTTAGGTAGCTTGTCGCCAGCTCCCAAGTGAGCCTTCATGAACGCTTCACCGAAGGTTTCACCGGTACCCATGACTTCACCCGTAGACTTCATCTCTGGGCCAAGGATTGGGTCAACACCTTGGAATTTATTGAACGGGAATACCGCCTCTTTCACGTTGAAGTAGCTTGGTACGATCTCTTTCGTAAAGCCTAGTTCTTCAAGTGATTTACCGGTCATAACCAGTGCAGCGACTTTCGCTAGAGAAACACCGATACACTTAGATACGAAAGGAACTGTACGTGATGCGCGAGGGTTAACCTCGATTACGTAAATCTCGCCATCTTGGTACGCTAGCTGAACGTTCATCAAGCCAACAACACCTAACTCAAGCGCCATCTTGCGCACCATCTCGCGCATCTCGTCCTGAACGTCTGCTGCAAGGTTGTACGGAGGGAATGAACATGCTGAGTCACCTGAGTGAACACCCGCCTGCTCAATGTGCTGCATGATCGCTCCAATCACAACCTGCTTACCGTCACATACCGCATCGATATCCACTTCGATCGCTGCATTTAGGAAGTGATCAAGTAGTACTGGTGATTCGTTAGAGACCTGAACCGCGGTATTCATGTACTTGCGCAGCTCATCCTCTTTGTAGACGATCTCCATCGCACGACCGCCCAATACGTAAGATGGACGAACAACCAATGGATAGCCAATCTTCTCAGCTTCAATGACCGCCTCTTCAAGGCTACGTACTGTTGAGTTCTCTGGCTGTTTCAGACCAAGACGCTTAAGCATCTGCTGGAACAGTTCACGGTCTTCAGCACGGTCGATCGCTTCAGACGAGGTACCAATGATTGGAACGCCAGCCTGTTCTAGAGCTACGGCTAATTTCAGAGGAGTCTGACCACCGTACTGAACAATCACGCCTTTAGGCTGTTCAACTTCAACGATTGCCAACACATCTTCTAGAGTGATCGGCTCGAAGTAGAGGCGGTCTGATGTGTCATAGTCGGTAGAGACGGTTTCAGGGTTACAGTTAACCATGATGGTCTCGTAGCCATCTTCACGCGCTGCAAGCGCTGCATGAACACAGCAGTAGTCAAATTCGATACCCTGACCGATACGGTTAGGGCCACCACCGATGACCATGATCTTGTCACGATCCGATGGGTTCGCTTCACACTCCTCTTCGTACGTTGAGTACATGTAAGCGGTATCAGTCGCAAATTCTGCGGCACAGGTATCGACACGTTTGTAGACTGGCTTAATACCAGCTGCCTGACGATGCTTGCGGAACTGCTTCTCTGAAACACCCAATAGCTTGGCTAGACGAGCATCTGAGAAACCTTTGCGCTTCAGCATGAACAGATCGGTTGTAGAGAGTTCACTCAGTGCGGTTTCCGATACACGCTGCTCATCTTTGATGATGTCTTCGATCTGAACCAAGAACCAAGGATCAACGCCACTCAGCTTGTAGATCTCATCAACGCTCATACCCATACGGAAGGCGTCGCCGATGTACCAGATGCGCTCAGAACCTGGAGTTGTTAGCTCGTAAACGATCTTATCGCGTGCATCTTCAGCGGTAATATCAACAATCGGATCGAAGCCTTCAGAACCAACCTCTAGACCACGTAGCGCTTTCTGCAAAGACTCTTGCTGAGTACGACCAATCGCCATCACCTCACCCACCGACTTCATCTGAGTCGTTAGGCGATCATTTGCTTGTGGGAATTTTTCAAAGGTGAAACGAGGGATCTTAGTTACTACGTAGTCGATGGCAGGCTCGAAGGACGCTGGTGTTTGACCGCCAGTGATATCGTTCTGAAGCTCATCAAGGGTGTAACCGACCGCCAGTTTTGCCGCCACTTTCGCAATTGGGAAACCTGTTGCTTTTGAAGCCAGTGCTGAAGAGCGCGATACGCGTGGGTTCATTTCGATCACCACAACGCGTCCAGTCTTTGGACAAACACCGAACTGTACGTTCGAACCGCCTGTTTCAACACCGATCTCACGCAGAACTGCAATCGAAGCATTACGCATCAACTGGTACTCTTTATCGGTCAACGTCTGCGCTGGTGCGACTGTGATCGAGTCACCAGTGTGTACGCCCATGGCATCAAAGTTTTCGATCGAACAGATGATGATACAGTTATCGTTCTTGTCGCGGACAACCTCCATCTCGTACTCTTTCCAACCGATCAACGATTCATCAATAAGTAGCTCGTTGGTCGGTGATAGATCCAAACCACGCTCACAGATTTCGATGAACTCTTCACGGTTGTAGGCGATACCACCACCAGAACCACCCATAGTGAATGATGGACGGATGATCGCTGGGAAGCCAACCTGATCCAGTACCTGAAGAGCCTCTTCCATCGAGTGAGCGATAGAGGCGCGTGGACACTCAAGGCCGATGTTCTTCATCGCCTTGTCAAAACGTTCACGGTCTTCCGCTTTATCGATCGCATCTTGAGTAGCACCGATCATCTCAACACCAAACTCAGCGAGAACACCTTCGCGGTCGAGGTCGAGTGCACAGTTCAGTGCAGTCTGGCCACCCATAGTCGGTAGCAGCGCATCTGGACGCTCTTTCTCAATGATCTTAGCAACCGTTTTCCAGTTGATTGGCTCGATGTATGTCGCATCAGCCATCGCTGGATCAGTCATGATCGTCGCTGGGTTTGAGTTAACAAGAATAACTCGGTAACCCTCTTCGCGAAGCGCTTTACACGCTTGTGCGCCAGAATAGTCAAACTCACACGCCTGACCGATAACGATCGGGCCTGCACCTAGGATAAGAATACTTTGTATGTCGGAACGTTTTGGCATCGTAAAACCTGGTCTAAATCTGTTTCTCTAAGTTACCCGTTACAACTCAGCCCTGTTGGCGTGAGCGCATCATCTCAACGAAGCGATCGAAGAGTGGTGCCACATCGTGTGGACCAGGGCTCGCTTCTGGGTGCCCTTGGAAACTGAACGCTGGACGATCAGTACGCTCAATACCCTGTAGTGAGCCATCGAACAGTGATTTGTGTGTTGCACGTAGTGTGCTAGGTAGTGAATCTTCAGCCACCGCGAAACCGTGGTTCTGGCTGGTGATCATCACCTGCTTGCTATCTAGATCCTGAACGGGGTGGTTGGCACCGTGGTGACCAAACTTCATCTTCTCAGTTTTAGCACCTGACGCAAGCGCAAGTAGCTGGTGACCAAGACAGATGCCGAAAACTGGCAGTTCTGTTTTTAGAATGTCAGAGATCGCTTCGATCGCGTAATCACATGGTTCTGGGTCACCAGGACCATTCGACAAGAAAACGCCATCTGGATTCATTGCAAGCACTTCAGATGCTGGAGTCTGTGCAGGCACAACCGTCAAACGGCAGCCGCGCTCAACCAGCATGCGTAGAATATTTTGTTTAACACCGAAATCGTAAGCCACTACGTTGAACGGTTGATCAGCATCGGCTTTCTCTGTGTAGCCAGTACCAAGCTCCCAAGTGGACGTGCGCCAAGCATCAGAACTGTCACGTGTAACGACTTTTGCTAAGTCCATGCCTTTCAGGCCAGGGAAGCCACGAGCAGCATCGAGTGCTTTCGCTTCATCAATGTTATCACCCGCAACGATGCAACCATTCTGGGCACCTTTCTCACGAAGAATACGCGTTAAGCGGCGTGTATCGATGCCGGCAATACCCATGATGTTGCGCTCTTTTAGGTACTCATCTAGCGCCTGCTCAGAACGGAAGTTGCTCGCAAGCAGTGGCAGATCACGAATCACAAGACCTGCAACCCAAGTGCGATCAGATTCTGCATCTTCAGCGTTACAACCCACGTTACCAATGTGTGGGTAGGTGAGTGTCACGATCTGGCGGCAGTAGGATGGATCGGTAAGGATCTCTTGATAACCGGTCATTGAGGTGTTGAATACAACCTCACCTGATGATTCGCCTTCGGCGCCGATCGAAATACCCCTAAAAATAGAACCGTCTTCAAGGGCTAAGATGGCTGGCTGCGTCAAAAGAACCTCCCCGCGCGCTGGCTAGATATGAAAAATTACTGTGGCTTGGCTGCAAAAAAGCGAGGCCAACTTGGGGTCCGCCTCGCTTTCAAAAACATCTCTTCGGTGGGATGCGCCGCTATCGCGGGCAAAACCTGCGGTATTCTAAGGGAATTAGCTGCGCAAGTCCATGCCGAATCGGTCGAATATGGTGAGTAAAAGTCAACTTAAACTGTAGCTAAGTTGCCCTTCTCCTCAAGCCAGCTCTTGCGATCCGAAGCCCGTTTCTTCGCCAACAACATATCAAGCACCTGGTGAGTATCATCTCCAGACTCCAGCGTTAACTGAACCAAACGACGGGTATCAGGATCCATCGTTGTTTCACGCAGCTGCATCGGGTTCATCTCACCCAAGCCCTTAAATCGTTGCACACCGATGCGCGCGTTTTTGCGCTCCGCTTTGATGCGTTCAACGATGC
The DNA here is from genome assembly GCF_013282965.1 of Marinobacterium sp. xm-a-152. Taxonomy (NCBI): domain Bacteria; kingdom Pseudomonadati; phylum Pseudomonadota; class Gammaproteobacteria; order Oceanospirillales; family Oceanospirillaceae; genus Marinobacterium; species Marinobacterium sp. xm-a-152. Next base: position 222,568 of record NZ_WBYI01000004.1, read on the forward strand.
CATTCTTCTCAGACTCATCCAGAGCGTAGAAGACCTCTTTCGCCACATCAATTCGGAACAGCGGCGGCATAGCGACATAGACATGCCCTGCAGCCACCAAAGGTTTGAAGTGTCTTAGGAAGAGTGCACAGATCAGCGTGGCGATGTGCGCACCATCAGAATCGGCATCGGCAAGAATACAGACCTTACCGTAACGCAAATTACTCAGATCCTCGGCACCCGGATCCACGCCAATAGCCACCGAAATATCGTGAATCTCTTGCGAACCGAGGATCTCTGAAGAGTCGACCTCCCAGGTATTCAAAATCTTACCACGCAGCGGCATGATCGCCTGAAAGTCTCGGCTACGTGCCTGCTTTGCTGAACCGCCTGCCGAGTCACCCTCGACTAAGAAGAGCTCACTGCGCATAGGATCGGTGCCCGAACAGTCGGCTAATTTACCTGGTAGAGCGGGCCCCTGCGTTACCTTTTTACGTACCACTTTCTTAGCAGAACGCAGACGTTTTTGTGCATTGGCGATCACCAATTCAGCAATCGCCTCACCCTCTTCAACGTGCTTATTGAGCCATAATAGGAAGGCATCTTTTACCGCACCCGAGATAAACGCCGCAATTTGACGCGAAGAGAGACGCTCTTTGGTTTGACCAGAGAACTGCGGGTCACGCATCTTGGCTGAAAGAATAAAGCAGCAACGATCCCAGACATCCTCTGGCGACAGTTTCACACCGCGTGGCAGCAGACTGCGGAAGTCACAAAACTCACGCAACGCCTCCAAAAGACCGGTACGCAGGCCATTCACATGGGTTCCGCCTTGCGCGGTCGGGATCAAGTTGACGTAGCTTTCGCAGGTCATCTCGCCACCCTCTTTTAGCCACTGGACAGCCCACTCAACGGCATCCTCTTCACCCTGCAAAGAGCCACAAAATGGCTCTTCAGGAAGGGTCTCATAAACTTGTGTATTACCTTTCAGATACGCCACTAAGCCATCTTCGTAGTACCACTCCTCTTTCTCTTTCTTACCCGTAGAGAGATCGGTAAAGGTCACTTTTAAACCGGGACAGAGAACCGCCTTGGCACGCAGATTATGCTTCAGACGACTGACACTAAACTTAGGCGAATCGAAGTAACTAGGGTCGGGCAAAAATCGAACGGTGGTACCGGTATTGCGCTGACCACAGGTATCGACCACTTCAAGATCCGATACTTTCTCGCCGTCTGCAAAGCCGATGCGATGCACCTGACCACCACGACGAATTTGCACCTCCAACAGCTTAGAGAGTGCGTTAACAACGGAGACACCCACCCCGTGGAGACCGCCCGAGTAGTTGTAGTTGTCATTGTTAAACTTACCGCCGGCATGAAGCTTGGTCAGAATCAGCTCAACCCCTGGGACACCCTCCTCTGGGTGAATGTCCACCGGCATACCGCGACCATCATCGGACACAGAGAGTGAGTTGTCGGGGTGCAGAATGATATCGATCTGCTTTGCATGGCCTGCCAACGCCTCATCGACTGAGTTGTCGATCACCTCTTGTGCTAGGTGATTGGGACGATCCGTTTCTGTGTACATTCCCGGGCGACGCTTTACTGGGTCAAGCCCGCTTAGTACCTCGATCGAACCAGCATTATAGTCCTTTGACATATCTCTCTTTTCCTAGCCGTTCTCAGGCTGCCAGCGATTCTCAGCAAAGGCAAAAATCGTCGGCAACATGGATTCAAAATTCTCAAAGCCGTGATGGCCGCCCGGTTGAACAATCTGCGAGGACTCACTGTAATAGCTAACAGCCTCACGATAGTCGAGGGTCTCATCTCCCTCTTGCTGCATCAGCAGTAGACGTTCCGGGTATGTCAGTTGAGGATAATACAACCGCTCTAACTGAGCCATATGTTCAAGCGTCAATTCATACTCTTCGCCAGAGTAGAAATTCTTTTGCGGACCTAGTAACGCACCCAACAGTGTGTGTGGCGCAACCGCCGGGTTAACTAAAATGGCTTTTACATGTGCGTAGCGCTCACTGAGGCAAGTCGCATAAAAACCACCCAAAGAGCTGCCGATCAATAGTAGCTCGTCATGCTGCTGAACAATCGACTCTAGCTGCTGCATCGCCTCTTCTGGCCAGTGCGACAATGCGGGGACTGAGAGCTGCGATGCCCTACCGATCGACTCAAAGTGGTGTATCAGCTGCTGACCTTTAAGCGACTCGGGTGAACTGTTAAAACCGTGAATATAGAGAAAATGCATTACTGACCGCTCACCACCTTCACATCATGACGCACACCCTGAGTCGCACAGTGCCCCAACCACTCCGCAAGGTGCTGATTGAGCTGATATTTTTCATCTGGCTGATGCATCGCATCATTGGGGTAATCGTAGCGTCCAAGCAGTTGTGAGCGACGCTTTAAACAGACCACTTCCGCCATCCGTGCATCATGATAGAGACGTATCACAAAAGACTGAGGGTTAAACCATGGTGAGGCCTGTTCTGGCCAGTAAGAGAGCGTCCAGGTCGAAGTGTAGGCAAACTCCTCATCGCGTTTAATGGCTACAACATAGGCGTGTTGATGCCACTCGATGCGAAATTCAACGGACTCCTGCTGAGCAGGAAGCAGACGCATCAGACGGGCATAGTTGGTCTCAGAGACAACACTCTGTTTTACCAAATCCGGCACATACTTACGCTTCACATCATGCATCAACAGCACCCTGTAAACTCAATTTATTCAGCGCCAGCCACTGCAAAGCTATGATGGCAGGCGAACTATTAATAACACCCTGATTGACTAACTCAATGGCATCATCACTCGAAAGGACGTGGACACGAATATCTTCACCCTCCTCCGGCAAACCATGAATGCCTCTAGCCTGTTCCGAATCCACCTCAGCATAAAGCAGATCGATCCACTCATCACAGCCACCGCCACTGGGCAGATAACGAATAATTCTACGCGGATCGCCGATCACCAAGCCGGCCTCTTCAATCGACTCACGCTTAGCGACTTGCTCAGAGGTTTCACCCTCTTCCACCACACCGGCAACCACTTCAAGCATCCATGGAGAGGGGCCCTGCAGAGACCCAACCCGAAACTGTTCAACCAACACAACAGAGTCCTTCGCGGGATCATACAGCAGCACACAGACCGCATCTCCGCGCTGAAACAGCTCGCGTGTGATCTCAATCGATTGACCTGAAAAAGTCTTATGTTCAAGCGTTAACCGCTTAACCCGAAAATAACCCTGAAAGGCCGTCTCATCGTTGATCAAGCGATAATCTTGTTGCCCAAAGCTGGGAGCCCAAGCCGGTTTGGAGTGCTCAGAACTCATTGCGCAGCCTGTTTCTCGCCAGCAAATTGACGCAACTGCTGAATCTCTTCTGGCCAAATCGTCTCATCAATAGTCTCTAAACAGAGCGGGACACCACGAAAACGATCGTCCTGCATGATGTAACGAAACGCCTCCCAGCCAATTTCACCCTGACCCAATGAGTGGTGACGATCGACGCGACCACCCAGCGCTATTTTAGAGTCGTTAATGTGCATACCGCACAACCTATCAAAGCCGATCAGTCGTTCAAACTCGGCAAAACTCTGCTCACAGGCTTCAAAAGTGCGTAGATCATAACCTGCAGCAAAAATATGGCAGGTATCGATGCAGACACCGATGCGTTCAGGAAATCGGCTTTTGTCGATAATGGCCGCAATCTCTTCAAATCGATAACCTAAATTGGATCCCTGCCCCGCCGTCGTCTCAATCACGGCGATGACCTGTTCGGTCTCCTGAGTCGCGATATCGATCGATTCAGAGATGGTCGCTAAACAGCTTGTCACATCGATCTTTTTAAGATGACTGCCCGGATGAAAATTCAGATAACAGAGCCCTAACTGCTCGCAACGCTGCATCTCATCAACAAAGGCGTCGCGTGACTTCTCAAGTGGCTCTGCCTCTGGGTGCCCCAAATTAATCAGGTAACTGTCGTGCGGAAGAATTTGCTCTGGCAGAAAGCTATGCTCGGCACAGTTCGCTTTAAACTGCTCGATTGTCTCATCGGCAAGCGGCTTAGCTACCCACTGTCTCTGATTCTTAGTAAACAGCGCAAACGCATTGGCACCGATCGCCGCCGCATTCAATGGCGCATTCTGCACCCCACCCGCTGCGCTAACATGGGCACCAACGTAGTAGGGCTTCAGTGAGTTACTTACAGCTTGCACGCACCACCTGCACAGTCGTCAAAGTCCATCGACTCAAGCTCCATTCGCTCAGAGTGTGCGCTTTTAATCACCATCAATAGACTACCCTCAGCGGATCCATCTTCAGCGACTCCAGCACGCTCAAATACAGAGACCAAAATACCCAGTTCGTCTGTCGTAAAATCGTTCATTCTCTTCTCCTTATTATCGGGCTAGAGTGGCTTAAGCCACTCCACCATTAGCTGTAAGCTGCGCTGCCCACGAAATTCATTGATATCCAATCGGTAGACGGCACGCACACGATTGATCGACGCATTCGGCCAAATATCAGACTCTACATTAAAGGCGATTGCATCCAGTGCCAAGCCTGTTGTCGGCTCTTGCAGTACCATTTTCAGATGTTTTTGACCGACGATACGCTGCTGCAACAGTCGAAACTCACCATGGAAGCTCGGCTCTGGGAATTGGTGCCCCCAGGGGCCCGCTTCTTGAATCATCTGAGCCAACTCCATGGTGAATTGATTAGGTGCCAACTCACCATCTGTCTCGATCACTCGATCCAGATCCTCTTTGCGTGTCTGACGAGTCACTTCAGCCGCAAAAGCAATCTCGAAACGGGCTAGATCCGCTTTAGAAATGGTCAAACCGGCTGCCATCGCATGACCACCAAACTTTGAAATTAAGCCAGGATGTTCGGTCGCTATACGATCCAATCCATCACGTATATGGAACCCCTCAATGGAACGAGCCGATCCTTTAATCTCACCCTCATCACCCGGCGCAAACACGATCACCGGTCGATGCAGTTTCTCTTTAACGCGAGAGGCAAGAATACCAATAACGCCTTGGTGCCACTGCTCGTTAAAGAGCGCTATGCCGGCTGGGCGTTCCGCCTCCAAAAGATCCAACGACTCTAAATAGGCCATCGCTTGAGCCTGCATTTCAGACTCAATAGAGCGTCGCTCGCGGTTTAAGGCATCCAGCTGTTCAGCGTATTCACGGGCACGTTGTGGATCCTCCTCTAGTAGACACTCAATACCCAAGCTGATGTCATCCAAACGACCTGCCGCATTAAGACGTGGTGCAACGGCAAACCCCAAATCAGAGCTACTAATGCGTTGATTATCACGCCCAGCAACCTCTAAAAGCGCAAGGAGGCCCGGACGCGCTCTGCCGGCACGGATACGGGCCAACCCTTGATGCACTAAGGTGCGGTTATTCCGCTCCAGAGGCACTACATCGGCCACCGTACCCAAAGCAATAAGATCAAGATAGTTAGCCAAATTCGGAGCCTTAACTCCGCTCTTCTCAAACCAACCAAGCTGCTGCAGCTGACGACGAAGTGCGATTAAAAGATAGAAGATGACTCCGGCACCACAGGTCGATTTCGCCATGAACTGACAGCCGGCCTGATTGGGATTAATAATTGCCACAGCCTTGGGCAATACCGAGCCCGGCAGGTGGTGATCTGTCACGATCACATCGATCCCTAGCATATTGGCTCGATCAACACCTTCGATACTGGAGATACCATTATCAACGGTAATGATCAGATCGGGCTGCTTCTGCTGAGCAACCTCAACAATTTCCGGAGACAGGCCATAGCCGTATTCGAATCGATTCGGAACGAGATAGTCGACCTGATTAAAACCAAACGCACGCAGAGCCAGTAACGCTGTCGTCGTACTGGTCGCACCATCACAATCGAAGTCGCCAACAATCAGGATCGACTCCTGTTGCCGAAGCGCAGTGACAAGCCTTGCCACCCCGGCATCAATGCCTAACATGGCACCATCGGGGAGCAGGGTCTCCAACCCCTTTTCAAGCTCACTGAGCTCAGACACGCCGCGCCCGGCGTAGATACGCGCAATCACCGGATGCAAAGAGGCAAGTGAGGAAGATACAGCGCCTATTGGGCGCTCAATAATCATCGCTTCGCTCAAGACTCACCTGGCAAAAGCTGATCAGTTTTATCGGTTAGGTAGTAGACAACCAGGCCTATCCATTCGCGCAAACCGGTGTGAAGGTCTCGCATGTTACGCCACAGCCTTGGATCCAACTTAAAGCCTGTTGTAGTCGTCGTGTAGTAATCCACTGGGTAGGGAATGACCTGCCAACCCTGTTTCTCAAAGATACCTACAGAGCGCGGCATATGAAAAGCCGAGGTCACCAACAACCACGGCTTATCAGGCACAGCACCCAACAATTTTGCCGACAATAGCGCATTTTCATAGGTGTTTCGGGACTGGTTCTCCAAAAGGACCCTATCCGCAAGACCTATTTGCCCCAGATAATCGGCCACACCATCCGCCCCTTTGAACGATTGACGGAGAACGGACCCACTGCCACCGGTAAAGATGATTTTCGCTTCAGGAAAACGCTTAGCCAAGGCTGGAATCACCATCACCCGCTCAGCAGCGGCATTGAACTGGGACTGTTGCCAAACCGAAGAGAGCTCAGGGTTTTCACCGCCGCCCAAAATCACGATCCCGGCGGGCTCAATCTGATTCAGATCCGGTTGCTTAAAACGTGACTCCAAAGGGTACAAAACCGCATCTCCCAAGGGCATCAATAGAACCGCCATCAACAGCAGTAGATCAATGGAGAGCAACCAGCCGGCTAAACGGCGCTTACCTAACCAAAGTAAAAAAAGGCCAAGCAGCATCAACCAGACCAAAAGATGGTCAGGTGCAGCGAGGAACCAGAAAAGCTTTGAGAGTGAGAAGAAACTGTCCATACAAAAAAACGCCCCTCAAAGGAGGGGCGATTCATTTAGCTCTTGTGCGAGTGAGTCGCCACAAACTGTTGTACTGTGGCCAGATCGTTATCCAGCACCGACAGACGCTCTTCTCGTTCAAACAGATCGCTCATATGAGCCGGCAAGCTAGGCGATTCAAGACCTGCTTTCACAACAGGATCTGGGAACTTAACCGGGTGCGCGGTGGCCAGAGTGACCATCGGTACACTCATATCACGACGACATTCGCGTGCTGCTTTAACACCAATCGCTGTGTGCGGATCCAGTAGGTACTCAGTCGACTCGTAGACATCAGCAATAACCTGACAGGTTGTCTCATCATCAACGGCGTAGCTGTTAAACAGCTCGCGAACCTTATCCCACTCACCATCACCAAGATGAACAGACTCTCTCTTAAAGCGCGCCATCAGATCAGCAACGGCTTTACCGTCACGACCATAAACATCAAATAGAAGACGCTCAAAGTTCGACGAGACCATAATATCCATCGATGGCGACAGAGTATGCTCAAGCTGACCTTTAGACATATCGTTACCGCTGATGACGCGGTGAAGAATGTCATTACGGTTAGTCGCTACCACCAACTGATCGATCGGCAGACCCATCTGTTTAGCGAGGTAGCCGGCAAAAATATCACCGAAGTTACCCGTTGGAACCGAGAAAGAGACTGGACGATGAGGGCCACCCAACGTCAGCGAGGCTGAGAAGTAGTAGACGATCTGAGCCATGATACGAGCCCAGTTGATTGAGTTCACTGCACCCAGCTTCATACCGTTTAGGAAGCTCTGATCAGCAAAACTGTCTTTCACCATCTCCTGACAGTCATCAAAGTTACCTTCCAAGGCGATATTGAAGACATTGTCTTCCAATACGGTCGTCATCTGACGACGCTGTACTTCAGAGACACGGTTGTAAGGGTGAAGAATGAAGATATCCAAGTGATCAGAGTGACGACAGCCTTCGATCGCTGCAGAACCCGTGTCACCTGAGGTAGCACCCATAATCACCAGGCGTTCATTGCGCTGTTTCAGCACATGATCCATCAAACGACCGAGCAACTGCAGTGCGAAATCTTTAAATGCCAAGGTAGGACCATGGAACAGCTCAAGAACGAACTCGTTGCTATCGATCTGAACCAAAGGTGCTACGGCATCGTGTTTAAAGACAGCGTAGGTCTCATCGATCATCGATTTAAGATCCCCGTCGCTAATGCACTCTTCAACGAACGGCTTGATCACTTTGAAGGCAAGATCCGCATAGCTAAGGCCTGCCCAGCTTGCGATCTCCTCTTTCGAGAAAGTCGGTAGAGTCTCAGGTACATAGAGACCCCCATCAGACGCCAAACCAGCTAATAGCACATCCGCAAAATTGAGTGCGGGCGCATCACCACGAGTCGAAATATAACGCATCGAAAATTCCTCTTAATCAGCCAGTTGTTCAACACGGATGCGGGTCACTTCACCCACAACGTCTGGCAGTGCTTCGATCTCGCGAAGCGCTTCGTTCATTGTCGATTCAACCACTCGTTGAGTCAGCAGAATGACAGGCACCTGTGATTCACGGATCGGTTTCTGAATCACGGCTTCAATATTGATCCCTTTTTCACCGAGGATGCGGGTAATGTGAGCCATCACGCCTGGGCGTTCAACGGCTTGCAAGCGAAGGTAGTAAGCACTCTCAACCTGTTCAACAGGAAGCACTTCAGCATCTGAAAGCTCGCTAGGCTGGAAAGCCAAGTGGGGAACTCGGTTGTCACGATCAGCCGTGAGTGTACGAACCACATCCACCACATCGGCAACCACAGCCGAAGCCGTTGGCTCAGCACCAGCACCCGCACCATAGTAGAGGGTTTGACCAACCGCATCACCATCCACAAGGACGGCGTTCATGACACCATCAACATTGGCCAGTAACGCTTTCTCTGGAATCATCGTTGGGTGAACACGCAGTTCAATGCCCTTCGCTGTGCGGCGGCTAATGCCTAGGTGTTTGATACGATAGCCTAGCTCTTCAGCGTAGTTCACATCCTGTGAAGTGATCTTGCTGATCCCTTCGGTGTAGGCTTTTTCGAACTGCAGTGGGATACCAAACGCGATCGAGGCAAGAATGGTCAGCTTGTGCGCTGCGTCGATGCCTTCGACATCAAAGGTAGGGTCCGCTTCTGCGTAACCCAAGGCTTGGGCTTCCGCCAATACATCTTCAAAGGCACGACCTTTGTCACGCATTTCGGTCAGAATGAAGTTACCGGTACCGTTAATGATGCCAGCCAACCAGTCGATCTTGTTCGCTGATAGACCTTCGCGAATCGCTTTGATGATTGGGATACCACCAGCAACTGAGGCCTCAAACGCGACCATCACATTCTTCTCTTGCGCAGCCGCAAAAATTTCGTTGCCATGCACCGCAATCAACGCCTTGTTCGCAGTAACGACGTGTTTACCGTTTTGAATGGCCGTCATCACCAGATCAAAGGCTGTTTCATAACCGCCAATCAGCTCAATGACGATATCGATTTCAGGGTTGGTTGCGATCTCGAAAATGTCCGATGTGACGTGGATTCCTGTCGTATCAAACGCAGGATTAGGGCGACGCATAGCGACCTGTTCAATCTGAATTCGACGACCCGCACGACGTGCAATCTCAGACGCATTGCGATTAAGAACATCGAACGTACCGCCACCGACAGTACCCATTCCACAGATGCCAACTTTTACCGGCTTCACAACCTTACCTCATTCGAAGTGAGCTCGAGCGGTTCACCCGACCCAGAGCGTTAAAAAATGGGGCATATTATAGCTAAAAAAGGGTGTTTGAACTATGGGTATTAGGGAGGTTTTACTGATAAAAAGCGTAATTAGAGGGCGGATGTCAGGCTGAAGCCTGACACCAGTGCTTCAACCTAACTACAGAGAAACGTGACTGGCTTTCAGCCTGTCACGACCCTACCAGCATTTTCCAGAGATTACTTAATCCCCAACACCGGCAGCAGACGCTCGGCTGGCATGTAACCCGGTAATAGATCACCCGTCTCGGTAATCATCGCAGGGGTGCCGGTAACCCCTAGCTTTTGACCCAGCGCCAGCTGTTCAAGCACGGGTGTTTGGCAGCCATCCGCTTTAACAGAGCCACCATCTAGCGCTGACTCCATTGCTGCTAAGCGGTCATCGGCACACCAGATCTGATCCATACGTGACGCAGTAGCACCGCCAGGACCAGAGCGAGGAAAGGCTAAGTAAGCGACTTCGACACCCGCTTCGTTCAGAGCATCCACCTCTTCGTGCAGCTTCTGACAGTAGGGGCAATCGATATCGGTGAAGACATAAAGTCGAGTTCTCTTCTCACCTTTAGCTGGGAAAATAACCATATCGCTATCAGCCACCTGCTGCATGGCATCTAAACGCATCCCACTTAAGCGCTTCTCGGTAAGATTGATCAGACGGTTCTCTTGTGTGATCTGATACGCCTTGCCCGACAGAATAAACTGCGCATCTTCACTGACGTAGAGCACCTCACCAGAACCGAGTAGCACCTCATAAAAACCGGTCATATCGGACGGCTCAATCAGCGTAATAGGAATCGAAGGATCAACCGCTTTCAGCTTCTCTTCAATCAGGGTTTCTGTATTTGCCAGAGCCGGCAAAGTCACAAGGGACAACAACAGTACGAACAAGGTTTTCATCTTAACTCCTTAAAAATTGCGCCCAGTGTGCCAGTTTAACCCCGCGGATGAAACTGCTTGTGCAACTGCTCTAAGCGATGCGTGGCAATTTGCGTATAGATCTGGGTGGTCGATAAATTGGCATGCCCCAATAGCATCTGCACGGCACGAAGATCCGCCCCATGATTCAACAAGTGTGTTGCAAACGCATGTCTAAGCGTATGGGGCGATAGTTCTGATTTAACGCCCGCCTGCTGGGCCCAAAATTTAATACGATGCCAAAAGGTCTGTCGGGTCATCTGCTGTCCTCGACGACTCAAGAAGAGCGCTTCAGGGTTGGTAGCACCCATCAACAGTGGCCGTGCAGCTGATTGATAGCGTTTCAACCAATCAATGGCCGCCTCGCCAACAGGGACCAGTCGCTCTTTATCACCCTTACCGACAACCTGTAATAGCCCAGCCCTCAGGTCAATTTGACCCACCTCAAGCCCAATCAACTCAGAGATACGCAACCCGGATCCGTACAACAGCTCCAACATAGCTCGATCTCGCAACCCCAGTGAATCTTCAACATCCGGCGCCTCAAGCAGCGCATCCACTTCTGCTTCGGAAATGGACTTTGGCAACGCGCGCCCGCGCTTTGGATTGGAGATATTCAACGTAGGGTCAACGTCGATCACACTTTCGCGCAATAGGTAGCGATAAAATCCACGGATACAGGAGAGTTGTCGAGCAGTCGAGCTGGCTTTAAACGCTTCAGACAGGCGCCAGGCAAGATAGTGCTGTAAATCGGACTGCGTAACAGCCATCAGTGATTTACCCTGCTGATTCAACCAACAGGCAAACTGATTCAGATCGCGTCGATAGGAGCTCTGCGTGTTGTCACTTAAGCCACGCTCCATCCACAAGCCTTGAATGAACTCTTTGATTAACGCGGCATCTTTGGAGTCAGGGCTTTGCGCAGTAAAACGTGCATCCGGCACTAACGGTAGACCTCAATAGTTTCTAAAAAGTTACGATCAACAGAGTAGGAAGCATACCCTTGATCGACCCTTCTTAGTAGAACTAACTTATTGTCTGCCACCTCGATCAAACGCCCCTCAATAAAGCGCCCGAAGTGGGTGTAGAGACGAATCTGATACTGTAGATAGTCATCCAGCTCATCAAAGCTAGCAGGATAGAACTGCTTAGAATCCTCAAGCTTTTGCACTTCGCGACTGGAGAGAATCTTCTCCTTGAGCTGCTCAACATTGACCAATCCCTCCTCCTGAGGGGTTAACTGTTCAGCCTGCTCCGCATCTGGCAACAGGGACTCCCAATCCAATCCCGCTAAATCAAGCCCCACCGAGTTGATGCGCAAAGAGGGATTCAAGCGTTCAGCTAAGACGTGGGGGGCGTTCATCAATACGAACAGCTCACTGCCCATACCGCCTGCGGGTGAGATGCCCAAATCAACACTTGAGCCCGGAGCAATAGCCTGCTCATAGGCATTCCAAAGCCGCTCTGGTACCTGCATACCCAACTGTGTAGCCTGAGCTTTTAACAGATCGGCATGCACCAAGCGGTACTCCGCCTCGGTTACATCAGTCTGTTCAGCACAGTAGGTATCGCGGCGAGCATTAAATCCAAGGTCTTGGTAGGCAAACTGAAAACGCTGGACTCGCGGACTGGCCGCCAACAAGGTCTGTGGTGCAAGGTATCCAGGTGTAAAACTAACCTCCAACACCAATCGTTGCGAGGCGATCCCCAACAGCTGAATCTGACTACCCAAGACTAGACGTCCATTATCGTTATCTGGGTCTAAGCGAATGTTAAGATCCGCCTGAATTTCGGGGTATCCCATATCTCGCAACACAGGCAGAGAGAATTCACGTACATCGCCACAACCCAGTGCCGCGATGTTGACCAACCCTTTGCTCGCAGCAGCACTCTGGTTCGCAAGAGCCGTCTCCATAAAATCGGATGCCAGATCCATTCTTAACTTATCGATTTTGATGGCCAAGAAACTGGGCCAGTCAGAAGCACTGCTGACAGGAGAGGGTTGCAAGAAGAAGAGCGGCGCGTCCGCTCGAATACTGATATTGGCCACTTTAATGGCAGACTCATAACCGAAAGGAGCCGCCTGCAGCGACTCAATTCGGACTTCACCGCGTGGATCCAGAACCAACTGCTCATAGTGCACACGATAGCCAGGCAGCAGAACCGTCAACGTATCATCGATATAGGCTTTAGCTTTGTAATAGACATAGGCATAACCGCCCCCACCGACCAGTAGCGTCGCTATCAATAACAGTAGAACGGTTTTAAACCAACGCAAAGGATTCCCCCCAACAGTCATCACTTCATACTAGACCACTATTAGAAATAGGAGAAATTTGAGCAATAAAAAAGGCGACCCATGGTCGCCTTTTTTAATCGAGATCAACTCAGTTAATAAAATTAACTTAGTTAAGCTTCTCTTTGATACGTGCAGACTTACCGCTACGCTCACGTAGGTAGTAAAGTTTCGCCTGACGAACGTCACCACGACGCTTAACTTCGATCGCTTCAACCGCTGGGCTGTAAGTCTGGAAAGTACGCTCCACACCCACACCGTGAGAGATTTTACGTACAGTGAAAGCAGAGTTTAGGCCGCGGTTACGCTTACCTAGAACTACACCTTCGAACGCCTGTAGACGGCTACGGTTGCCCTCTACTACACGTACTTGAACTACTACAGTGTCACCTGGGCCGAAGTTTGGTACTTCTTTACCAGTTTGTTCAGCTTCGATCTGCTGAATGATTAAGTTTTTGCTGCTCATCGCTCGCTCCTAACTTTTCAACTGCGGACTACTTTTTAGTCTCGCCGATGTATTCGTTTAACAACGTTTGCTGTTCTGGGTCCAAATCGATCTTCTCTAGCAGATCAGGGCGACGCTCATAGGTCCTTCCTAATTGCTGTTTTAGGCGCCATTTGCGTATCTCTGCGTGATTTCCACTCATCAATACCGACGGTACGCCAACGCCATCTAACTGTTCTGGTCGTGTGTAGTGTGGACAATCAAGCAATCCTTCCGAGAAGGAGTCCTCTTCAGCAGAGGCTTGGTCACCCAGTACACCAGGCACCATTCTTGATATCGCATCGACCATCACCATGGCTGGGAGCTCACCACCACTCAGGACAAAATCACCGAGTGACCACTCTTCATCCACTTCCGCTTCGATCAGGCGTTCATCAACCCCTTCGTAGCGACCGCAGACAAAGATCAAACTCTCTGCCGTGGCCAGTTCTGTCACACCTTGTTGATCTAAGCGTCTGCCTTGTGGCGACAGATAGATCACTTTAGCCTGACTGGGTGCTGCCGCTTTCGCCGCCGCTATCGCATCTCTCAATGGCTGAACCTTCATCAACATCCCAGGACCACCACCAAAGGGGCGATCATCGACGGTGCGATGTTTGTCGTGAGTAAAATCTCTTGGATTCCAACTCTCGACTTGGATCAGTCCGTTTTTAACTGCTCTGCCTGTAACACCAAAACGGCTAACCGCCTCAAGCATTTCAGGGAACAGCGATACGATCCCAAACCACACAACTTAGAACTCTGGGTCCCAATCGACCCGCATTGTTCCAGCGTTTAAATCAATTTGTTTGATCACCTGATCCGGTACATATGGGATCAATCGTGTCTCACGATCAACGCTCTCGTCTGTACCTTTAACAACCAACACATCATTTGCGCCGGTCTCTATTAGGTGATCTACCCGACCCAACAATTCGCCGGATTCGGTATAAACCAATAATGTCTCTAATTGACTCCAGTAGTACTCACCGTCATCCAACACTGGTAGAACCGAGCGTGGTACTGCAATCTCCGCTTCACAATATTGGCGGGCTGCTTCGGGTGAATCTATAGAGTCCAATTTTGCGATTAAACCCTTACCCTGTTTTTTAGCGCTGGTGACCTTAACCGGTACCCATTCACCTTGTTGTTTTACCAACCAGGGGCGATAGCTGAGGATATTCTCCATCGAATCAGTGTATGAGTAGACTTTAATCCAACCCTGTACACCGAAAGGTGAGTTGAAGCGTCCAAGAACTACGTAGTCCTCTGCTGCAATCTCTGCCACTGCTATCAGGCCTTAATCAATTACTTAGCTTTACGTGCTTCTTTAACCAGTGTGCTAACACGTTCGCTCATTTGAGCGCCCTTGCTAACCCAGTACTCTACGCGCTCTAGATCAAGACGTAGACGCTCTTCCTGGCCGCGAGCAACCGGATTGAAGAAACCAACACGCTCAATAAAGCGGCTGTCACGCGCAAAACGAGAGTCTGCGACATGAATGTGATAGAACGGACGCTTTTTAGCGCCACCACGGGACAAACGAATAGTGACCATTAAGGACCCCTTTATTTCGCGGATGGGTTTTGAGATCGCCCATCATTGTTGTTTCTTCACCAATCCCAGCAAACTGCCCAGACAGATGAAGGCCAAATTAAATAGGGCGCAGATTCTACGTGAATACTGCGCCCATTAAAAGCTATTTTTTGATCAGAGTTTGATCAATTACATACGTGGGAAACCACCAGGACCACCCATACCCGGTGGCATCATCCCTTTCATACCACGCGCCAATTTCGCCATGCCCGATTTAGAACCAAACTTCTTCATCATCTTAGCCATCTGCTTGTGCTGTTTAAGCAGGCGGTTGATCTCTTGGATGTTGGTACCCGAACCGGCTGCAATACGACGTTTACGCGAGCCGCTGATAATATCTGGGTTGCGGCGCTCTTTAGCCGTCATCGAGTCGATGATCACGGCAAACTTCTTCATGCCCTGCTCAGCCTGAGCCGTTTGTGCCGCTTGGATCATCTGCCCCATACCCGGCATCTTCTCCATCATCGACATCATACCGCCCATGTTGTTCATCTGATTGATCTGATCACGGAAGTCTTCTAGATCAAAGCCTTTTCCTTTGCTGACCTTTTTCGCCAGCTTTTCCGCTTTATCCTTATCAATCTTGCGCTCAGCCTCCTCAATTAAGGAGAGCACATCACCCATACCCAAAATACGCGAAGCAACACGGTCAGGGTGGAAAGGCTCAAGGGCATCGACCTTCTCACCAACACCTAGGAACTTAATAGGCTTGCCGGTAATGTGACGTACCGACAGAGCCGCACCGCCACGGGCATCACCATCGGTCTTAGTCAGAATCACACCGGTAAGAGGCAAGACTTCATTAAAGGCTTTTGCAGTATTCGCTGCATCTTGACCCGTCATAGAGTCAACGACGAACAGCGTCTCGACCGGATTAACCGCTGCATGCAGCTCTTTAATCTCAGCCATCATGGCATCATCAACCGCTAGACGACCCGCGGTATCGACAATGACAACATCATGGTGCTGAATTTTTGCATGCGCCGTCGCGCCATTAACGATATCGATCGGCTTCTGTTCAATAGTCGACGGGAAGAACTCGACATCCACCTCGCCGGCCAGAGTCTCTAGCTGACGAATAGCTGCTGGACGGTAGACGTCAGCTGATACGACCAAAACCTTCTTCTTTTCACGCTCACGGAGGAAACGCGCCAGCTTTGCAACCGAGGTGGTTTTACCCGCACCCTGCAGACCGGCCATCATCACCACAGCAGGTGGCGTTGCCGCAAGGTTAAGCTGCTCGTTCGCTTCACCCATCACGCGAACCAACTCTTCGTTAACGATCTTAACGAAAACCTGACCAGGACTTAGGCTCTTAGAAACTTCTTGTCCAACCGCACGCTCTTTGACCGCGTTTACAAACTCTTTAACCACCGGCAGGGCAACATCAGCCTCAAGAAGCGCCATACGTACTTCACGCAGCGTATCCTTAATATTGTCTTCGGTCAGTTTCGCGCGTCCTGTAACGGAGCGAAGCGTGCCAGTTAAGCGTTCTTGAAGATTTGCAAACATTCTATTCCTCATTGTGCGGGTCTAATGGGTCGTTTCGATATCGAGATATCCCGCCAAATTTGCGCCATAGTATAGCGCAGGGACAGGCTGACTGTATATTTCGCATCCCAGCAATTTGTGCCACACTTGTGGAATTAGGTTTACACAGTCCGGAGTTTTGGATGCTATCGCTATTTACCCTTGCCGCCATTGGCCTCTATCTGATTGCCAGCCAGTGGCAAATGAAGCAGTTCGCGACTCAACAAGGCGGACCGCGCAACCGCATACAGGCTTTTGGTTTCATCGCCGTCATTTTTCAACTGATCGCGACTTTACAGATCATTTCGGGCGGATTTGGCTTAAACCTCAGCTTCTTTGTTGCCGGCTCGATGATCTCGATCGCCGTGGTCGTTCTTCTGCTATTGGGTAGCCTACGTCATAAGCTCGACAATCTGTTTATGTGGGTCTTTCCAATGGCCGCCATCACTCTGGCTCTGGCCTATGCTTTCCCTGGCGAAGGGACCAAATCAAGCTACAGCGCTGGACTGCTAAGCCACATTCTGTTGTCTATTATCTCCTACAGCCTGTTCACGCTTGCCGCACTGCAAGCTCTGTTGCTCTCTAAGCAGGAGCATGCTCTGAAAAGCCATAAGACCAGAGGCTTACTGAATACCCTGCCACCACTGCAGGTGATGGAGAACCTACTGTTTGATTTGATTACTGCGGGTCAGGTGGTACTGACGCTGGCGTTGATAACGGGTTACGTCTACACCGATGATCTGTTTGCACAACACCTCGCTCACAAAACGCTGCTATCCCTTGGCGCTTGGGTTGTCTTCACCATTCTGCTAACAGGACGTGCGATGTTTGGTTGGCGAAGCCGCACGGCTCTACGCTGGACACTCAGCGGATTTGTTCTGCTGATGCTCGGCTTCTTTGGTTCAAAAGCCGTTCTAGAGCTAATACTTGGGGCTTAATTGGGTTGACACCTACGCCCCATCTACACAAAATGAGCTTCCGTTAACAATATAGGCATTTCCCCTTGGAAGACGCGTCGATAAGCTCGCTCTCAATTCTTCTGTTTATTCTGATCCTCTGTTCTGCATTTTTCTCTAGTTCAGAAACTGGCATGATGTCGCTCAATCGCTACCGTTTGAAGCATTTAGCGAAGAATAACCACCTTGGTGCACGCAAAGCCGCCAAACTGCTAGATCGCCCAGATCGTCTGATCGGTCTGATTTTGATTGGCAACAACTTCGTCAACATTCTCGCATCAGCCATCGCGACCGTCATTGCGGTTCGAATCTGGGGGGATGCAGGTATCGCCATTGCGACCGGCGCCTTGACGCTGGTCGTGCTGATTTTTGCGGAAGTGACGCCAAAGACACTGGCCGCCATGTATCCAGAGAAGGTGGCCTTTCCAGCCTCCTATGTTTTGGTACTGCTACTTAAAGTTTTTTACCCCTTGGTGTTTGCCGTCAACCTCATTACCAATGGAATTTTCCGTCTACTCGGTATCAAGACGACCGGGGAAGATGCCCACAATCTTAGTACAGAAGAGTTACGTACCATCGTGAATGAGTCAGGCGCTCTGATCCCTCAATCGAATCAATCGATGCTACTTGGGGTCCTGGAGCTTGGTGAAGTGACCGTTAATGACATCATCATTCCACGCAACGAGGTAGAGGGCATCGATCTGGACCATGAGATGGACCAGATTCTTGAGCAGCTCTCTAAGACCAAACATACCCGCCTGCCGGTATACCGTGGCGACATCAATCAGATCGTCGGCGTACTTCACATGCGCAATCTGGCCCAGTTGATTCAACAGGGAAAAGTCACCAAACCCGCTATTATGGCGGTGGTTCATGAGGCCTACTTTATTCCAGAGAGCACACCGCTGCAGACACAGCTCCTTAACTTTCAGAAAGAGAGCCGCCGCATCGGCGTCGTCGTTGATGAGTACGGTGATGTACAAGGCATTGTCACCCTGGAAGATATCTTAGAAGAGATCGTCGGAGAACTCTCTAACGATCAATCGGATATCCATGAAGACATCCACCAACAGGAAGATGGCAGCTACTTTATCGATGGCTCGGCTTACATTCGTGAGATCAATAAAGCACTGAATTGGGAGCTTTCGACCGAAGGGCCAAAAACGCTTAACGGCCTGATCACGGAACAGCTAGAATCCATTCCCGATGCAAACGTCTGTATCGAACTGAATGAGTACCGTTTAGAGACGCTACAAATCAGTGACAACCTGATTAAGACGGTTCGTGTCCAGCGTCTCGAGATCGAGAGTGACGAGGAGGAGTAGCCTCCCGCTCTCGAATCAACGCCCAGACTTCACGTTTTTTCTCGTTGGAGTAGGTACTCCAATAGGCGATCTCTAGACCTGAACGACGACAGGCAATACAGAGATCGTCCTCATCGAGAGCGCACACGCCCATGCAAGGATTGGGAATCGGTTTTTCTGAATCCATTATGTTCGCTCTGGCCTCGGTCTGGTTTGAATCTGTGCATCAAAGGCACTGTTTAATAGCTCAGCAATGACCCAGGCGGTTAGCCCCCAGATCTCATAGCCTTGATAATCCCATGCTGGTGCATATCGAGTCTTACCGGATAGATCCATGAACTGATCAAATCGCGCACGGCCCGGCTCCATAAAGAAGCTCAACGGTACTCGAAAAACAGCTTCGATCTCATCGGGATTAGGTTGCTCGACAACCGTATGCGGCACAACACCAACCCAGGGAACCACTTTGAGGCGATGCTTAGAGAGCACATCACTTAAAGCCCCCAAGGGCCTAACTTGTGAAGGCTCAATACCTAGCTCTTCATGGGTCTCACGCAAAGCCGTAGCAAGAATATCCTGATCCTCGGGATCTCTGCGACCACCTGGAAAAGCCACCTCACCGGCATGACTCGACAGCTTGCTGTGTCGCAAGGTCAGTATCACCTCTGGTATGGCCAGATCGGTGATTAACATCATCACACCCGCCTGCCGATCAGACGAATAGTGGTCAGATAGCTGCCAAGGCTTGTAGTGAGTCAGGGTTTGCTCTATTTTCGAAATCATTAGTTTAATCATACACCGAATAGAAGAAAGCTACGCAAAAGATAGGAGATTCGATGAAGTTCTGCAGCGAGTGCGCCACACCTGTTGAATGGACCATTCCAGAGGGTGACCACCTTCCCAGACACGTCTGCCCCAACTGCGAGACGATCTTCTACTCCAACCCCAAAATCATCGCCGGCTGCCTACCCATCTGGGAAGAGAAAGTATTGATGTGTCGTCGCAACATCGAACCACGCAAAAACTATTGGACCCTACCGGCAGGCTTTATGGAGAATGGTGAAACCACTGAACAGGGCGCCATGCGTGAGACTTGGGAAGAGGCTGAAGCGGAAGTCGATATCATATCGCTCTACACCCACACCTCCATTGTGCATGTGAATCAGCTGCAGCTCTTCTTCCTAGCCAAGATGCGCACCCCAAGCTTTTCAACGACGTCAGAATCCAATGAGGTCGCACTGTTCAGCGAAGATGAGATCCCTTGGGATGAGATCGCCTTCCCCACGGTCAGCAACGCACTGCGTCTGTTCTTTAAAGAGAGAAACGCTGGCGGGCCGTTTAACTTCCACAGAATCAGTATCGATCGCCACAACGAGCAGAACAATGCATCGACCACCCAACATGAGATTCATATTTAATGTCAGTGCTAAAAGAGAGCAAAGCGGCCAAAGCTTTCCAACGCAAACTGCTGATCGCTTGGTGCATTGATCAGCACCCAGGCAACCTCACCCACCTACAGAAACTCACGGGCATGCCAAGACGGACACTGCAGGATGCCATTAAAGATCTGGATGATCTGTCGATCGAGTGTTCATTTCAACAAACTGAAGGGGCTTTGAATAACCAGGGCGTCTACCGCATTGATCAGTGGGGCTGTATTGATCCAGACTGGGTTAACCAGAATATTGAATCAATCGCGGAATCCTTAGAGATAAAGCTTCAGCTCGACTACTGATTCGCCGTCGCCGCCAAATCGAGAAGCGGCGAAGCGTCGATCGCCTCAGCATCCATCATCTGAGCAAGATCCTGCAGGGTATTAACGACCTGGAATCGCTTCGCTTCAGATAACTTAGAAAAGCGCTCTTCAAAACGCTCATGCAGAAGTGGTGGAACGGAACCCAGGGTAGAAGCACCCTCTTCGGTCAGACGCGCATTTACTTTACGCTTATCGGTCACTGAACGAACACGCACCGCTAAACCGCGCTGCTCTAGGCGGTTTAAAATAGTCGTTACCGTCGCCTGACTCAGTGAAACGCTTTCCGACAGCGTCTTAACAGTCACATCACCCAGATCCCCAATTGCACGCAACACCATTACCTGCGGAATGGTGAGGCCACAGCTCTTCGCAATACGCTTTGATTGAATATCCGTCGCACGAATAATCTTACGTAGAGCAATGAGTACATCTTGTGATTGCTGAATGTCTGTCATGTAAAGCCTGTCATTGAGATAAGTAGCAGGATTAACAACCTGCTGAGCGGGCGCATTTATAGCCCATCCCCTTTTCATCATCAATCACTATTTAAATAATTACAACTATAATTATTTGAACTCTAATGATTAGACCTGTTAGGATGTTTGTCACGAGAGGTTAATAGCCTAATAAGAAACTGAAAACGAATGGGAACAGACACATGAAAAAACAGATACTTGCTGCATCACTGCTAGCCGCTAGCTCAACTGCATTTGCAGGTTCACACGCGTCTTGTGGTGACGTTCAGATTGCCGACATGAACTGGGCATCAGCAACCTTTATCGCCAACGTTGACCGCTTCATCCTAGAGCATGCATTTGGCTGTAATGCTGAAGTCGTGCCTGGCGACACCGTTCCGACTTCAACGTCAATGATTGAGAAACAGCAGCCAGACATTGCACCTGAGCTTTGGACTAACTCTTTCAAAGAGGGTCTAGAGAAAGCGGTAGCAGAAGGCAAACTATCGGTTGCTGGCAAAGTCTTCAGCGATGGCGGTGAAGAGGGCTTCTGGGTACCTAAATACATGGTTGAGAAGGATCCAAGCCTTGCAACAATCGAGGGTATCAAAGCAAACGCAGCACTGTTCCCACACCCAGAAGATGATTCAAAAGCAGGTTTCGTAGGCTGTCCTTCTGGTTGGGGCTGTCAGATCACTGCAGGCAACCTTCACAAAGCACTTAACCTAGCCGATGCTAACTTTGAACTGGTTGATCCAGGTTCTGCAGCAGGCCTAGACGGTTCGATTGCACGTGCATACGAGCGCGGCCAAGGTTGGTTCGGTTACTACTGGGCACCAACAGCGATTCTTGGTAAGTACGAGATGGTTAAAGTGGACTTCGGTTCAGGTGTTGATGAGCAGCATTTCATCGACTGTATCTACAAAGCAGACTGTCAGGATCCAAAACCGTCTATGTACCCTGAATCACCTGTCTACACATACACAACTGCTGAGTTCTCTAATCGCGCTCCAGCAGCAGCTGAGTACCTAGCTAACCGTTCTTTCACAAACCCACAGCTTAACAGCCTTCTAGCGTGGATGGATGAGAACCAAGCAGATGGTGAGTACGCAGCTGAGTACTTCCTAACCGAGCACGCAGACATTTGGAAAACGTGGCTAACAGCTGATCAAGCGGCTAAGGTTGAAGGCGCTCTTTAATCCTTAACAACTGCGTTATACTCACGCCTCGCTTTGAATAAAAGCGAGGCGTTTCTGTGTAATAACAAGAGGTATCTATGGCAGAGAAATCCTGGTTAACGGATATTCCTGAGATGGACCGAAGCTCACTACTGCAGCTTCGCAAAACGATGGACGGTGCATATCGTGACTTTTCACGTGAATATGGCGACTCTATCGAAGCATTTTTTGATCCGCTTCTTACCTTCTTAATCTGGTTTGAAAAACTCCTACTCAACAGCCCTTGGTGGTTGGTTCTGGGTGTCATTGCTGGTCTTGCCTATGCTGCAAGTCGCTCAGCTAAACTGACGATCGGCGTTGCTGTATCCCTGGTTGTGGTTGGCTACTTTGGCATGTGGGACGACACCATGCGGACCATGAGTATCATCACCGTCTGCACACTGATCTCTATTGTATTGGGTATCCCAATCGGCATTGCCATGGCGCGATCTAACCGCGTGCAATCCACTGTCACTCCGATGCTCGATATCATGCAGACCATGCCAGCCTTCGTCTACCTGATCCCGGTCGTTATGCTTCTGGGTATTGGCCGTATCCCTGGCGTGATCGCGGTAGTGATCTATGCTATCCCGCCTGTAATTCGCTTAACCAATTTGGGTATTCGCCTGGTTGATAAAGAGGTACTTGAAGCAGCGACGGCCTATGGTGCTAACCCACGTCAGCGTCTTTTAGGTGTTCAGCTGCCGTTGGCGATGCCGACAATTATGGCGGGCATCAACCAGACCATCATGATGGCGCTCGCCATGGTCGTTATTGCCTCTATGATCGGTGTAAAAGGCCTTGGGCAACCGGTACTTAAATCGATCACCAACCAATACTTCACCATCGGTCTTCTGAATGGTTTAGCCATCGTTGTACTTGCGATCATCTTTGACCGCGTTTCACAGGCATACGGAAAGCGCACTCAGGCGCACCTAGGAGGTGGCCATGAGTAATTCAGACGTATTGATTCAGGTTAAAGATCTTTACAAAGTCTTTGGCGACAAACCAGAAAGCGTTATGCCGATGGTTAAAGCGGGTAGAAGCAAGGATGAGATCCTAGCGGAAACTGGCCACACCGTCGGTCTTAAAGAGATCGATCTCGAAATCAAACGCGGTGAGATCTTTGTCATCATGGGCCTATCCGGCTCAGGCAAATCAACACTGATTCGCCACTTCAACCGCCTAATTGAACCGACTGCGGGTGAGATCATTGTTGAAGGCACCGACGTCATGAAACTCAACACTAAGGAGCTTGAACAGTTCCGTCGTCACAAGATGTCGATGGTGTTTCAACGCTTCGGTTTGATGCCTCACTACACAGTACTCGATAACGTCGCATACGGGCTTAAAATCCAAGGTGTCGACAAGTCAGTTCGTGAGCAGAAAGCGGTTGAGTGGTTAGAGACGGTTGGTCTGAAAGGCTATGAAGAGCAGTACCCAAACCAGCTATCGGGTGGTCAGCAACAGCGTGTTGGTCTTGCTCGCGCACTCTGTACTGATGCTGAAATCCTCTTGATGGATGAAGCCTTCTCGGCACTGGATCCTCTGATCCGTTCAGAGATGCAGGATCAACTGATTGAACTGCAACACAAGCTCAATAAGACCATCATCTTCATCACGCACGATTTGGACGAAGCACTACGCCTAGGTGATCGTATCGCGATTCTTAAAGATGGCCTGCTGGTCCAGCAAGGTGAGCCAGAAGAGATTCTACTTAACCCTGCCGATGAATACGTAGAAGCGTTCGTTAAGGATGTGAACCGTGCCCGCGCATTGACGGTAGAGACTGTTATGAAGGAGCCGGAACACCGTATTACAGCTGAAACCATCGGTGAAGCGCTGAAAGAGATGAAGAGAGGCGCTTACGATTACGGTCACGTGGTGGACGATTCAGGTAGCTACCAAGGCACCGTCACTCAAGAATGGCTTGAAGAGGAAGCTAAGGGCGGTAATGCAGATTCCACTTGGGAAGAAGCCGATCTAACCGAGACAACGACCATCACCTCTGATGCAGTACTTGAAACGGTTATCCCGGAGACGCTTGAAGCGGATCACCCAATCCCTGTTGTGGATGAGGAGGGCCAGCTGCAAGGTGAGCTATCTCGCTCAAGCTTGGCGGAAGTACTGGTCGACTCTTCTGAAACAGAGTCAGAATCTGTAGAGAATCAAAAGGTTTAACAAGCCCATTGATACAGACACAAAAAAGCCAGCTCATGTGAACTGACCCCCAATAGTTGGACATAACAATCCAATTATCGGGGGTCTTTTTATGTCCAGGTATAACAGAGTATTTAAACTGCAATTAGCAAAGCTTTGTGAAACTCAAAGCTCGGCGAGTTTGTC